>NZ_JBFUKU010000083.1:0-20908 GCF_056400685.1 Pseudomonas sp. P5_A12
GATCCAGGGAACAGTCCGGATTTGTTGGTTGAATGTGAACGTCACTAAACCCAACGGCAATCGATGGAAACCTGCGATCACCTTGTACAAAACACTTAGGTCGGCACACCCTCTGACACTTTAACGAGACAATGAAATCGGTCTAATGGAAATTTTGCAGGGTGCAAATGCCTTGACTAGATTTCAACTCATACATGCACACGTCTGAATTTCCCTACGTAGTCTGGTCATGAGTAAAGGTCCGGTAGCGAAGACACAATGGAGTCTGGCTATGGACGAGTTCCTGATTCTGGTCGACCGACACGGTCGCAAAAAAGGCATCGCCGAGAAGTTACAGGCCCATCAACAGGGCCTCTTGCACCGCGCCTTCTCAATCTTAATTTTTGATCGCGACGGGCGCCTGCTGCTGCAACAGCGTGCTCTCGGGAAATATCATTCCCAAGGTTTGTGGAGCAATACCTGCTGCGGTCATCCCCGCCCGGGAGAACGGACCGCTGCCGCAGCGAAACGCCGCTTGTTCGAAGAAATGGGCATCACCTGTCAGCTACGTAAAGTTTTCACCCTTCTCTACCGTGAACCGGTTTCAAATCAGCTCATCGAGTACGAATACGGCCACATTTTCGTCGGCGTCAGCGATTGCGACCCCATCGCCAACCCCGAAGAAGCCAATGACTGGCAATGGCAGCCATTGCCCGAACTTCCCGCACGCATTGCCGCCTCGCCCGAGACCTTCACAATCTGGTTCCGCCTGTTGCTCGATACCTGTGGACCCACAGGGCTGAACGCCTGGAAAGAACAAGCGCTAACCGGCCGGCAAGCGATGGGCGTATCGAAGACGAGACGTGATCATGAATGAAGAGTACGAGTTGTTGCGGTACTCGCGACTGGAGAACAGCTGAAGGTCAGGATCTTTTCATGGTCTGCTCTGAACTCCCGACAACACCCGCTAGTCATCTGATTAAGCCCTCACTTCAAGGCGCTCGTGTTCCTGCCGACTTCCCTTGACCAAGGACATCGAAAATTTCGCCAACGCGGCAATGTTTCTCGCCTCCGATGCTTCCCATTACATCGTCGCCCCCCCTTTTCATCTACGGCGGCATGAGCCTCTACCCGGAGTTTCGCGACAATGGCTGACCTCCATCCCGAACGACAAAGCGCCATCGACGCCCACGGCATCATCGGCGACATGCGCAGCGCGGCACTGGTCAATGACAAGGGCAGCGTGGATTTTTTTTGCTGGCCGGAATTCGATAGCCCGTCGATTTTCTGTTCGTTGCTGGATACACCCGAAGCCGGCATTTTCCAACTGTCACCGGACTTGCCCGATGCTCGCCGTGAGCAGATTTACCTGCCCGACACCAACGTGCTGCAAACCCGTTGGCTCAGTGAGCGTGCGGTGGTCGAGGTCACCGACCTGCTGCCCATCGGYGACAGCGAGGACGATCTGCCGCTACTGATGCGAAGGGTTCGAGTGGTTAGCGGCGAGGCGACATTTCACATGCGCTGCGCCGTGCGTCATGACTACGCTCGTGCCAGGACGCGCGCGCAGATGGATAAAAAAGACGTGACGTTCGTGGCCGCCGATCAGCTGTCCATGCGCCTGTCGTCGGATCAGACATTGCGGGTTCATAGCAATGCCGCGGTCGCCGAATTCACCCTGAAACAGGATCAGAGTGCCCAATTTCTACTCGGTGGACTCGAYGACCCGCGCTTCAAGGAGGGTGCCGCCGCGATTTGCCTGGAGCGCACTTTAAAATTTTGGCGCGACTGGATCGGGCATTCCAACTATCGCGGTCGCTGGCGGGAAATGGTCAACCGCTCGGCCCTCGCCCTGAAGCTGCTGACCTCGCGTAAACACGGCGCGATCTTGGCTGCTGCCACATTTGGCCTGCCGGAAACGCCCGGCGGCGAACGCAATTGGGACTACCGCTACACGTGGATCCGCGATGCCTCGTTCACTGTCTACGCATTCATGCGCCTGGGGTTTGTCCAGGAAGCCAACGATTACATGCGCTGGCTGCGTGGGCGAGTCAGTGACTGCCATGGCAAGTCGATGAAACTCAACATCCTCTACGCCATTGACGGTCGCCAGGAACTGCCGGAAACCGAACTGTCGCACCTGTCCGGCCATGGTGGCGCCACACCGGTGCGCATCGGCAACGGTGCCTGCGATCAGGTCCAGCTCGACATCTTCGGCGAACTGATGGACGCGATCTATCTGGTCAACAAATATGGCGACGCCATATCCCATGAAGGCTGGAAACACACCGTAGAAGTGGTCGATCAAGTGTGTGAAACCTGGCAGCAGACTGACGTTGGCATTTGGGAAATGCGCGGCGAGCAGCACCACTTCCTGCACTCGCGTCTGATGTGCTGGGTCGCCCTGGACCGCGCCATTCGCCTTGCCTCCAAACGCTCTTTGCCCGCCCCGTTCGCCCGTTGGGACCAGATGYGCCAGGCCATCTATGCCGACATCTGGGATAATTTCTGGAACGAAGAACGCGGCCATTTTGTCCAGCACATCGGCGGCACCGCCCTCGACGGCTCGATGTTGCTAATGCCGCTGGTGCGCTTCGTGAGTGCCAAGGACCCGCGTTGGCTCTCCACCCTTGAAGCCATAGAAAAACACCTGGTGCGCGACGGCATGGTTTATCGCTACCGCAACGACGACGCCCGCATCGACGGTCTCGACGGCACCGAAGGCGCGTTTGCCGCGTGTTCGTTCTGGTACGTCGAATGCCTGGCGCGGGCCGGTGAGGTGGAAAAGGCACATCTGGAGTTTGAACAGTTGCTGAGATATGCCAACCCTTTGGGTTTGTATGCCGAAGAGCTGGACAGTCATGCGCGGCATCTTGGGAACACACCGCAAGCGCTGACGCATCTGGCGTTGATCAGCGCGGCGTGTTTTCTGGATCGGAAATTGAGTGGGGAGAAGAGTATCTGGCAGCCGTGAGACCGTGGCGTCCCCATCGCGAGCAGGATCACTCCCACAAGGGTCTTTGGTGTTCACAAGTGGTGTGTTCACCCACGATCCAATGTGGGAGTGAKCCTGCTCGCGATGAGGCCATCATTCACAACACCTGCCTGATTAACTGCCCGCTATTGCGCATTCTCCGGATCTATATTGTCCAGCGCCCGGTTCACCAACAACTCGCCCAGACAAACCCAACCCTCGTGACCAAACGATGGGGGGTGGGCGGTACGCAGGTTGGTCAACCGGGAAGTCAGGCACCCGGCGCACTTGAAAGTGCCCCGCGCACAGCCCGCCGCAAAGCATACCGACAAGTACAAAAAAAAATCGTCAGCATGCTCAGGTTGGCGCTTGTGCGCCTGACATTTACGGGTGACCAAACCTGATCGCTTAATAGGCAGCGGCAGGGAAAGGCTATCGACTCAGTTTCCTCGCCCGCAACCGACAGAGGCCGTAGGAAATTTCCCGTTTTGCGCGGCTGTTTGTAGGAGAGAAGCTTGCTCATGAAAGACTTAAACACTCTCACACGACATAACAACCCAACTGCGGCGAGGGTTTATGGGTGCGGAGGTAATGCCTCCTACGAAAATTAAACAAGCACTCCCCCCCCTCACCCCAGCACCGTGCATTCCTACACCCGGAAATACCTTGTTGCCAGTCGTTACATCCCCCCCTAACATCCAATGTCAACGGGTACAGCGGAGCTGTCCAACAAAACCCCGAATTCAAGGAACCTGAATGAGCCAGCGCATCCACCGCAGTATCGACTCGCCCCTTCGGTTCGGCCTGAACCGCGATGAACTGTGGGAAGGCCCGGACAAAGGCCTGATCAAATGCTGGGAAATCGGCCGCCAACGCGCCGTCCGCTTCCCCGAACTCGCCAAACGAAGCCTTGCCGGGGAGCTGCCGGTGCTGGGTTGGAAGGGAGGCGTCAGTCGCAGCCTGAAAAAACTCGAAAAATACGGATCGCTCAAATACCTCGCGCAATGGCAAGGTTTGCGTGGGGAGGATCTGGATGTTGATTTGGGTGAAGAGCGGGTGCTGGCCTGCTCGCGGACTGGAATGGTGGTGACGTTTACGCCGGATCGGTCGAAGTACTTTAATCAGGTGGCGGAAGTGGAAACTTAGGGAGAGGCACTCATGGTCGATTTGCATCAGGAGTTTCAAAACAGCGGCTTCTTCCACGAAGCGCGGATTGACCGCCGCTCAGCTGACGCGTTGGTCGGCATTGCCGCTGGCCTCGCCGCTGACGGCAAGATCAACCAACAGGAAGCCGAATTTCTAAAAAACTGGATTGAAACCCATCTGTGCCACTTGGGCGATCCGGTTGTGAATATTCTCTATAAACGCCTCGAAGACATGCTGAGTGACGGTGTGCTTGATGCCGAGGAATCTGTTGAGTTATTGGAAAAGCTCCGTCAACTCGCTGGTCTTCCGGTGGGTTCGGCTCAAGTTTTTACTGCGCCGACCACTCTCCCACTCGACAACCCGCCACCCAGTTTGAATTGCGTTGATCGAGTTTTTCTGTTTACCGGAGTGATGGCTTACGGGCCGCGAAAAGAGTGCGAATCGCTCATAGTTGAGCGAGGTGGCCTGATCGGTGGATCAGTCAGCAAGAAGGTCCACTACTTGGTGGTGGGCAGCATCGGCAATGATCAAAGGCTCCATAGCAGCTATGGAACCAAGATCAAACGAGCCGTTGAACTCAGGGAAAGTGGCGTACCGATAGCAATCATCAGCGAAGAACATTGGCAAAAGGTGTTACTCGGTTGAAGTTGGCATGAAGCAGCCCCTCAAAGCGCKACTGGATCTGCTGCAACACTGACCGAAAACCGCTCGCGATAAGCCTGCGGTGTCACCCCCATTGACCTTAGAAAACTGCGCCGCAGCGTCTCTTCACTGCCAAACCCGCATTGCACCGCCACCCTTTTGATCGGCACGCCGGTATCGCTGAGCAACCGTCGCGCCGTTTCCACGCGGATCAACTCAATAGCCCGCGCCGGGGTCTGCCCGGTATCGGCGCGATAGTGGCGTACGAAACTGCGTTCGCTCATGCCCGCTTGCAGGGCCAGGGTTGGAATGCCGAGGTCCTTGGTCAGATTTTCACTGATCCAGGCATGAAGTTCGTCGAAACGCTCGCCTTCTTTCTGCAAGGATAACGTCACGCTGAACTGCGACTGGCCACCCGGACGCTTGAGGAATACCACCAGTTGTTGGGCGACTTCCAGGGCCATGTTGCGACCAAGGTCTTCTTCGACCATGGCCAAGGCGAGATCGATGCCAGCCGTGACCCCAGCCGAGGTCCAGACCGGCCCGTCATTAATGAAAATTGGATTGGGCTCGACCTGCAACAGAGGATGTTTCTGCGCCAACTGCTCGCAACGCGTCCAGTGCGTGACCACCCGCCGACCATCGAGCCAGCCACTGGCCGCCAGCAAAAACGCTCCTGTACACACCGACGATACCCGCCGGCAACTTGCCGCATGTTCACGCACCCATGCCACCAGCGCCTGATCTTCTGCGGCCGCATAAACGCCCCAGCCACCGGCAATGACCAGCGTGTCACTGCCGTCCTCGGGCAACGCTTCAGCCAGCAGCGCCAGGCCCGCCGACGACATCACCGCCCCGCCACCGCTGGCAATCACCGACGGTGCATAAGGCGGCGGCAGCCCTTTCTGGCGGGCAATGTCGTTGGCCGAGGCGAATACCTGCAAGGGCCCGGTGACATCGAGCAGCTGCACATTGGCAAACGCGAGCACGTGTATGGTTTTCGGCATGATTGGCGTAATTCGTGGGGTGATTGGCGGATACGCCAAATCCTACGAGCCTACAGTGAAGACGTCCACTCACTTCAGGAGAAATAAGCCATGACGTTGCAGATCGGTTTTCTGTTGTTTCCTCAGGTTCAGCAACTCGACCTGACGGGCCCTTATGACGTACTGGCTTCGTTGCCGGACGTGAAGGTGCATTTGATCTGGAAGGACCTGGCGCCTGTCACCGCGAGCACAGGCCTGATGTTGAATCCGACCACGACCTTCGACGATTGCCCGGCGCTGGACGTGATCTGCATTCCCGGCGGCGGTGGCGTCGGGCCGTTGATGGAGGATGAACAAACCCTGGCCTTCATCAAGGCTCAAGCCGCCAACGCGCGGTATGTCACCTCGGTCTGCACCGGCGCGCTGGTGCTCGGCGCCGCAGGTTTGCTCAAAGGCAAACGGGCGACGACCCACTGGGCCTATCACGAATTGCTCAAGCCGCTGGGTGCAATCCCGGTGAAAGACCGGGTGGTGCGCGACGGCAATCTGCTGACCGGTGGCGGGATTACCGCAGGGATAGATTTTGCCCTGACCCTGGCGGCAGAGTTGTTCGATAAGGACACGGCGCAACTGGTGCAGTTGCAGTTGGAATATGCCCCGGCACCGCCGTTCCAGTCGGGCAGCGCTGAAACAGCACCACCGAGTGTTCTGGCCGAAGCGCATCGCCGTGCAGCTGCCTCGCTTGAGCAGCGGACGCAAATCACCGAACGGGCGGCGGCCAGACTCTAAGCACCGCCAGACTTTTCGACAGGCGAAAAAAAACCCGCCTAAGCGGGTTTTCCCAAGACCATTGTCGACTCCCTGTCGGTAGCCAATCCTTGCTAATGGTCGATCATCCGTGATCCTGAAGCGCTTCCTGTGCTTCAGTTGATGGGGCTAGATTACGTGACGGATCCAATCTGCAACAGACGACATAGCTACCACCGCGTGTAAGACATTCGCTATTGCCGCCCTTCCGAAAACCCTTAGACGCCTCAGGTGTCCAGCCTGCAGGCCACGGGTTTAGCGACCTGTAGCCTCAACCACCCTCCTGTTCGTGGGCTTTGGCGTTTTCAACCAGAAACTGTTCGATGTTATTCATCTGTTCTTCCCAACCACGGCTGTCCATGCGGAACGCCTTTTCGCGGCGAGCTTGGGGAATGTGATCGAAACCGGATTCGGACACCTTGAGCAGCGTGCCGTTATCCATGTCTTCGAGTTCGAATTTCACCAGCGTGGTCGGCTCCTGGGAGTAGTCGACTTCCGGGTGGATGGCGTAAGGGTGCCAGCGAAACGAAAACAGCCGCTCCGGCTCGACCCGCTCCACCAGAACATTCCACAGCAGGTGCTCATACCCGGGATAGGTTATCTGCCCCTGGGTCCACTCACCGGCGACGAAACGCTTGCCCTCCAGCGCAACGCCAAACCACTGCCCGAACGCTTCGGCATTGGCCACCGCGCGCCAGACATGCGAACGCTTCGCCTTGAGCAGGATCTTCCTTTCGATGCGATCTGATGCTGGGTTCATATGTCACCTCCTGTAATGAACAGTAGGTCAGTAACAACCACAAGACCAACCCTAAAATTGTACCAATCGCTTGCTGCGATCAACCATGCCCGCAATATTCGGCCGCATTTGCGCGCATAAGTTCGGGTTTGCTGACGAGACAGTTGGCGGGTAGCGCCCCTCTGGCAGGTCATCCTCGGTCGGCAATTGGCTACACTGCTCCCCAAATTCCCCCTTGTCACAGCGAGTTTCCTCCATGCATTCACGCTTTCTCCTGGCGCTGGCGCCTGTGATGTTTACCTCTATGGCTGTCGCAGCGGACTGCGACAACGCCAGCGACCAAGCCACGATGAACCAGTGCGCGGCGCAACAGCATGCAGCGGCCGACAAGGAATTGAATACGCTTTATCAGCAAATCAACACGCGCCTGAAGGGTCAGCCCGACCGCAAAAAGTTGTTGGTAGGGACGCAGCGGGCGTGGATTGCGTTTCGGGAAGCCGAATGCACATTTTCGGCATCGGGGGTGGAAGGGGGCAGCTTGTATCCGTTGGTCTACAGCAACTGCACCACGGACTTGACCAAGGCGCGGGTGCAGACGTTCAAGAATTACCTGAAATGTCAGGAGGGGGATTTGGGGTGTCCGGTGCCTGGACAGTAAAATCTCCAGCGTTTTGCAGGGCCTCTTCGCGAGCAGGCTCGCTCCCACATTGGATCTCCGGTGAGACACAGATCCCCTGTGGGAGCGAGCCTGCTCGCGATGGCGTCAGATCAGGCAAAACCGATTACCGGACAAACACCTGTGCCGTGGTAATCGCCATATCCCCGCCCGGCAATTTAATGCTACCGATCTGCTTCAAGCTGTCGGCATCAAAAACCGCCACATCGTTAAACGTCCCGGCCAGGTAGATCTTGCTGCCGTCCTTGTTGAAGGAAATACAGTAGTAGGAATGATCCAGCGTCGCCGCCTGGAGCATTTTCTTTTCCTTGATATCGTACTTGGCCAACCGGTTCAGTACCCCGAACATCAGGTTCGGGTCCTTCGGCGAGCGCATGCCGCTGAAGTAGATTTCCGTCAGGGGACCAAAGTCGGTGGTTTCGGTCTTGCCGGTTTTCAAGTCGATGCTGAACAGCCCGTAGAGGTACTCGGCGGTGGCGGGATCCTGCTTCTTGTCCTTGAATTTCGCCGCGGTGTAGAGCAGCGAGAAGTCATGGCGATAGGTCTGCTGGTTCCACACGTAGAGCACGTCCGGTGCGCTGTAGTTCGGGCGTTTCCAATGGCGGCTGGGGATCAGTACATCGAACTTGCCGGTTTTCACATTGACTTTGTAGACGTCCGCCCCGGCCACGTACAGCGTACCGTCGTCACCACTCTGCATTATGGTCAGCTGTCGAGGCGCCGGAAAACTGCGCACGGGTTTGGCGTCCATGCCAGCGTCGGTGGCATAGACATCCAGCCGCGGTTGCTGCACTTCGTAGCGGTCATTGAGCATCAACGTCGGGTTGGCGACGGTGTACAGCTCCTTGCCGTCGTGGCTGACGGTGAAGGCGAAGATCGACCGCGCTTTCTCCCCCTGTTTCTGAGTGATGCTGGCGTGGAACACCTGTTTGCAGTTGTCGAGTTCAACGCCGTAGACATCGGCATAGTGGTTGTTCAGCACATAGGCAATCTTGCGGTCCGGCGACAGTTGCACAGTGCCGGGGCCGAAGGCGTCGGGCATCTTGCAGGTCTTGAGCAATGTGTCGGTGGCCAGGTCGATCACGTGCAGGTTGTTCGGGTAATTAGTGGTCACCATGTACTCGTGACCGTCTTGCAGTGCGGTATTTTCATCAGCCAGAACACTGAGCGAACAAGTACTCAGGAGGGCGAAAGCGGCCAGGCCGCAGGCTTTGATGCTGTGCATGCTGGAATCCTTCTTCTTATCTGATCACTTGTCTTTTGGGAAGACAGTGCCGAGGTTGCGCCAGTTTTCGTTGGACGCCTGGGCATCCTTGTTCCAGTCCGGGTAGGTGCTCATCATGTCGGGCACCTGGGCCGGCCACCAGCACGGGTCGGAGCAGCCGTACAGGTCAGCTTCCATCGGCTGGCACAACGACGACACCCCGCCAAACGCATCGATTTCCCAACCCGGGTCGGTGGTCGAGGCACAGCCCGCAACGGAGCTCATCGCCACCACTTCTTCGATACGGTTTTCGGCCGCGGCCGCATCCATTTTCAGCGCTTTATTATTGATTGCCTTGAGATGTTTCATATCAGTGAGCCTTGCGCGGAGTGATGTAGCTGCTGATAAACGCAGGGTTATTGGCCATGATCCGGGTGTAGACCTCGATGCCGAAGTCGACCCAGTCACGCATCAGTTCGCAGTAGTGGTAGGTCGGGTGGGTCGGGTCGCCGTAGCGGGCATAGCTCTCGTGGTAGCAACCGCCGGAGCACAGGTTGCGGATCTGGCAGTCCTCGCATCCGGTGTTGCTGCGGTCGAGGCGCTGGGACAGGAAGTCGTTCAACTCGACCTGTTTAACGCCGCTGTGAACGTTGCCGAAGGTCGGCAGCGACGAGCCGGTAAAGCGGTGGCACAGGTTCAGTTCGCCCTTGTGATCCACCGCCAGCATCTTCAGGCCCGCGCCGCACGGCAGGGCTTTTTTGTGGCCTTCGTGGATGTCGGTGATCAACTGGTGCAGGTTGGAGAAACCGATGTTGCGGTGTTCCAGTGCCGCGTCCAGATAACGCCGACCGAGCTTCTTCATGTTGGCGAAGACTTCAACCAGTTCGTCGCTGGTCAGGTTGAAGCTGCTGATGTCGCCGGAGGTCACCGGGGCAAACCCGACTTCGGCAAAACCGAGCTCGTTGAACAGGTGATCCCAGATGGTTTCGACATCGGTGACGCCAGTGGTCAAGGTCACCCGCGCGCCAACTGGACGGCTGTTGTAGCGCGACAACAGCATCTCGGCCTTGCGCCGTACCACATCGTACGTGCCCTGCCCGCCCACGGTGATGCGGTTGCGGTCGTGCACGGTTTTCGGCCCGTCGATACTGACAGAGAGCCCGAAACGGTGGGCGTTGAGGTAGTCCACGGTTTCTTCGGTGAGCAGCGTGGCGTTGGTGGTCATGACGAACTCGACAAACTTGCCGGCCTCGGCAAACCGCTTTTCACAATAGTCGACCATGTACTCGATCAGCTTGCGATTGCTCAGCGGTTCTCCTCCGAAGAACACCACGGTGAAGCGCTCTTCGTCTGGGGATTCGCGCAGCAGCATTTCCACCGACGCGACAGCCGTTTCGACGTCCATTTTCTTGCCGGCCGACGGCTTGTCGAGGTCTTCCTTGTAGCAGTAGGTGCAACTCAGGTTACAGCCGGTGTTGACGTTGAGCACCACGGTATTGATTGCGGTGCGTTCGACCCGTTTGGTACCGATGTCCGGGGTCAGCGGCGAACCATCGCTGACCAGTTCCAGCGAAATCAATTCACGCAGGGTCTCGGTGATTTCTTCACCGTTGAACCGCGCCGCCAGGCGCTGGATCAGGTCATCGGACGAACAGCCGGGACCGCGCAAGGTATCGATGATGGTGCCGGTCAGCTCATCGCTGGCGAACAGCGAGCTGCTGGGGATGTGAAACAGCATGCGGTCGGCGTCGACATGCACTTCGTGCAGGTTGCGTTCAACCAGATTCAAAATAGCGCCCATTGCAACCTCCTGTGCAAACCCCGTTGTACGGGGCCTGCGGTCATTCCGAAAAAGTGTCTGAAGCCGTATGGATCAGCCAACTCATGGAATGGGTGGATTGTTCCAGCGTTGCACAGTGACGATCATATGGCCTTCGCCGGTCAGGGATTTCCCTGCATCGTCGACGGCGGCGATCACCTTGAGGTTGCCGGCGTTGTTGGTGGACATTTTGCGTTGCGGATTCGGCCCGGCATCGCCAGGAGTGAACACCCCGGTGTCAGCCTGCATGGTGCCGGCGAACTTGACGTCTTCGTCTTCCTTGGCACGGTCATCGAAGGCTTCAACCTTCCACTGCGCCGGGAACACGCCGATGCGGTACGGTTTGCCGTCAGCGCCCTTGCCCCAGGCTTCAGCGTCGAAACGGCCCTGGACTTTCGGCGTCGAACCACCGCCATCGCCGATCCGCGAGACTGAGAACTCTGGCACGACTTTGACTTCGGCGATGGTGTTATAGACCGACAGGGTCGGACCTTTCAGCGAGCCGACGGAGACGTTGCGCAGACCCGGTTGGGCATTGGCGGCGGCCTTGAGTTTGACCTTGATCTGCTCAGGGCTTTGYGAAACGATTTCGACCACTTCCACACCTTTGCCGAAATCCGGTTTGCCGGTGAGGCCGCTGCCGATGAGGGTGACTTCGGTTTCGCTACCGGCCTTCAGATAACCCGGCTGCACCGCCAGCAGACGGTTGGAACCCTGCTTGGCGGCAACGAAGTCCAGCCCGCGCTCATCATGCTCGGCCTCGAACATCCGGCCCTGCATCGCATTGCCTTGAACAGCGAACACCTGGCGCATGGTCACGCCGTCGATGGTCACGTTGCCGCGCCATTCGTAGCCGGTGTAGAGAATTGCGCTGCCGTCACCGTTGAACGGGGTGCCGTCAGCGTACTGGCCCTTGACAGCGACCTTGAAGGTATCGCTGCCGTCAGCGCTGACAGTCATCACGCCGGCCAGTTCGCCCTTGCCCGGCAAGTGGCCGCTGAAGCTCCAGTCACCGACCAGCGCGTCGGCTTTCGGCGCAACGCTTTGCCATTTTTTCCAGGCCGGGTTGTCCAGCGGATAACGCTTGGCCAGCAGCGGCACCATCTCTTTGCGAGCGAGGTCGAACCAGTCGCGGTCCCTGGACAGGGCCTGGTATTCGAGGGACGGCCATTGTCCGAGGTGGAAATTCACCAGATGTTCCCATTCCTGGGCAGGACGGCGTTGCAGAGCGACCCGTGCACCGGAGTGGCAGCGGCCACACATCTGGCTGGTCTGGTCGTCGAACTTCTCGACGGTATTGAGTCGACGTTCCAGCGCATAACGCACGCCATCGGTCTCGCTCGGCGCCAGGCCCTGGGTATCCGCCAGGTACTTGACCAGCGTGCGACGGTCGTCATCGCTGATCTGCAAACCGTGCATGGTTTGCATCCGGGCGATGGTCATCAGCCAGCCTTCCGGGGTCTTGCGCTGGTGACTGATGCGACTGAGGGCGTTATTGGCTTCGGGGGTGTGACACCCCTGACAGGTTTCCTTGAGGATGGTCTGGGCGTCGCGGGCTGCCAGGCCGTAAGGCGAATGCAGCGCCACACAGGCGGCCACGGCCAGCAGGCTGGCGCTCAGGCCTGATCGGAGTTTTCTCTTCATCAACGTCGAACCTCACACGGTGCGTTCTTATTTTTGTGGCTTATCGTTTTTATGGTTTCTGCCGCCGGCGGCGAACCGCTGACGGAGGCAAGAGAAACGTCTGCGATGAGCAATACACAGAGCGTGCCAGCTTGCCGATATCCTTCTTTATCAATCAGTTGCGTAAAAACAACGGCGCTCACAGCGCTTTCGACGAGACCCCTTGCGTCTTAAATCGCGACAGCTGTAGCAGTCTGAGACAAGCATAGATGCCCGGTCGGAACAGCTCATCGCACGACGATTGACGGCACGGGGATGCGGGCGCGAAATGGTTGTTCACCGATTGCCAGCAAGGGGATAAAAAATGGCAAGCATCACTGTCTTGGCGGGGGACTTTCTGCAGGGTGATGGAGATTACAGAGACGGCGTTTTCACCCTCAGAACGCCGCTTCACCCGTGGCCCGGCCTGAGCCTTCCGCTCTCATCGTTCAAGCGTGTAGAAGTCGCCAACGAGGAATCGATCAACAACTTCAAGGATGCCATCGGGTTCGGCGTGGCGGGCGCCATGCTGCTGGGCCCCATCGGCGCGATTGCCGGGTTCTTGCTGGCCGGCAAAGAGACGGAAGTGACCTTTCTAGCCACGCTCAAGGATGACAGGACGTTACTGGCGGCCGTCGATAGCAACACGTTCGAAGAGATTTCCCGAAGAATCCCTTCATGATTACATCAGCCAGGGCCGCACCACACACAGTGGTGCGGCTGATTGAGGTTCAGTTTAAAAACGTTGGATGGACACCTTTGTGTGCGTTGATCTCTTGCTGCATCTGCGCCACCAGCGTCGCGATGGCATGAGCAGTGTCCAGCTGCCAGACAGGTACGTGGCTCGCCACGAGGTCCACTTTACCGGTCATGCAATCGCAGACCCGAATCGTCATTGACTGATCCGGGGCCATGCTGCAGGTGCATATCGAGGGCAGAAAACTCTGCTCAATGATGCTTTGAATCTCCAGGGTTGAAAGGTTCATCACAACCTCCCTTGCGCGAGATGTGTGGCCGGGGAAAGGTTCCGTCATTTCACCCACCGAGCCAGAAAAGTCTAGCCCCCAACTCAGGGGGGTTCAATGTCGCAACCGGGTTGCTCGTCGTCTCAGCGGCTGTCGCAATTTGCGAAAAAAATCACCCCACCACCCTCCTTTTGCACCCGGCGAACCCCGACTAACCTAAGGCCCGCCTGACCTTGCGGCGACTTGGCACAGGCATTGCGAAAGCCCTGTTCTCACGAACAATAAGAGGCTTCGCCATGTCGCTCCCTAATCTGCTTCCCGCCACCTCCGCGTTCATCCAGCGTGCCCCGCGCATGCTGATCGGCGGTGACTGGGTTGAGGCCGCCGACGGCCAGACCATGCCCCTGCACAACCCGGCCACGGGCGAAGTATTGTGTGTGGTGCCACGGGCCACGCCCGATGATGTCGATCGCGCCGTACTGGCCGCGCGTCAGGCCTTCGATGATTCGGCCTGGAGCCGCACCCGCCCACGCGAGCGGCAGAACCTGCTGTGGAAACTCGCTGACCTGATGCAACGTGACGCCGAACTGCTGGCGCAACTGGAATGCCTGAACAACGGCAAAAGCGCGGCGGTGGCCCAGGTCATGGACGTGCAACTGGCCATCGATTTCCTGCGTTACATGGCCGGTTGGGCAACCAAGATCGAAGGTTCCAGCGTAGAGGTGTCGTTGCCGTTGATGCCCAACGATCAATTCCACAGCTTCATCCGTCGTGAAGCAGTGGGCGTGGTTGGCGCCATCGTCGCCTGGAACTTCCCGCTGCTGCTGGCCTGCTGGAAACTCGGTCCGGCCCTCGCCACCGGTTGCACCGTTGTACTCAAACCGGCGGATGAAACCCCGTTGACCGCGCTGAAACTCGCTGAACTGGTCCTGGAAGCCGGCTACCCCGAGGGCGTGTTCAACGTGGTCACCGGCACTGGCATTACCGCCGGTTCTGCCCTGACGCACAACCCGCTGGTGGACAAACTGACCTTCACCGGCTCCACTGCCGTGGGCAAGCAGATCGGCAAGATCGCCATGGACTCCATGACCCGCGTGACCCTGGAGCTCGGCGGAAAATCACCGACCATCGTCATGGCTGACGCCGACCTGCCGAGCGCTGCCGCCGGTGCCGCCAGCGCGATTTTCTTTAACCAGGGCCAGGTCTGCTGTGCAGGTTCGCGGCTGTATGTGCAGCGCAAACATTTTGACAATGTGGTGGCGGACATCGCTGGCATCGCTAATGCGATGAAGCTCGGCAACGGCCTGGACCCAAGCGTCGAGATGGGGCCATTGATCTCCGCCCGGCAGCAGGAGCGCGTGTTCGGGTACATCGAAAAGGGCCGGGAAAGTGGCGCGACCATCGCCTGCGGTGGCGAGCAATTCGGACCAGGCTTTTTCGTCAAGCCGACAGTGATCGTCGATGTCGATCAGAAGCATTCGCTGGTGCAGGAAGAGATTTTCGGCCCGGTGCTGGTGGCGATTCCGTTCGATGACGAAGCCGATGCGTTGCGCATGGCCAATGACAGTCCTTACGGTCTCGGGGCGAGTATCTGGTCGAATGATCTGGCGGCGGTGCACCGGATGATTCCACGGATCAAATCGGGCTCGGTGTGGGTCAACTGCCACAGCGCCCTGGACCCGGCACTGCCGTTTGGCGGGTACAAGATGTCGGGGGTTGGGCGTGAAATGGGGTATGCGGCGATTGAGCATTACACCGAGTTGAAGTCGGTGTTGATCAAGCTTTAAACAGCGGCGCTCGTGCGGGCGCCATCGCGAGCAGGCTCGCTCCCACAGGGGATTTGTGATCGGCACAGAACCCATGTGGGAGCGAGCCTGCTCGCGATAGGGCCAGACCGGCCCTTACCAATTTCAGGGTTTGAAGCCTTGAGCCAATAACCACCCCCGAACCACCCGCCCCTGCTCCACCGTCAACCCGGCCAACACCTGCGCAGCAGGCTCGCTGCGCAATCGCCGCACCAACGGCGCCACCTCGACCCCGTGCACATGCCAGATCCCCAGCGGCTGATCCGCCGTGATCACCACCTCAGCCTCATCGACAAAACCCTCGTTCAACACCGGCGCTCGCTCAATCCTCAGCGCATTGAAATCCGCCTCGGCATGCGCAACCTCAGCATCCGGCCAACACCGTCGCGCCTGCCAGAAGGGTTGATCCAGCCAACGCAGTTCATCAGCATAAAAATCCCGCCCGATCCGCGCAAAGCGTAAAAACAGCTGCTCCACCCGCTGCTGATGAAAGCGCTGGGCCAGGGCCGCTCTCTCGGGTTTTCGCAACAGCGTGTTGATCACGGCCGGCGCCTGTAACGCCGACGACAGTGATTGAAAAATCCCGTTACCCGACAGCGGGTCCACCGCCATCGCCGCATCCCCGACGCGAATCCAGTTTTGGCCGCACACCTGCGGGCACAGTATCGCGGTGCTGCTGCGGGCATGCAGTAGCAGGTCGGTTTCAGGCGTTGCGCCGAAAAACGCCTGAGCCAACGCCGAGCCCTGGCGCCGCTGCCGACAATAGTCGAGTAATTGCGCCTTACCCGGCAGTTCGGCGCTGGCCACGTCCACCGTCCACTGCCAATAACACTGGCCGTCAGCCCGTCGCGCCATCCACGCCCAGCCATCCTCAAGGCTTTCGACCGCACTGGCGGTGCTGCCCGGCGTGCCTTGCCAGCGATTGAGCAGGCTGACCGTCTCCGGTCCTCTCAGGCCTTTGCCGAGCGCCGGCGCCTGACGCCCTCGGGCCTCCACCAAAAACTCGGCGACTAGCGTTTCGCGCCCTTCTATCTCGATTCGATGCCCCGTCGCGTCAGTCTGAACCGTCAGCACCCGACCTTCGATCACCTCGACGCCAGCCAGGCGCAGGTCTTCGCGCAGGCCCCGGTCGAAGCCCGGACGGTCCAGCAAAAACTCAATGTTCTGTGCATGCTGCTGACCGTTCCACGACACTTGTCTCTGGGAAGGCAACGCCGCCTCTGCCAGCGCCTGATGCAGACCCGCTCCGCGCAAAGCCTCCAGCACGCGCACCGAAACGCCTTCCAACGCCGCAAACCGGCGCCACTCGCTGACCAACGTCACGGGATAACCGAGCCGCCGCAACCCCAGGGCCACTGCAGCTCCCGCTGGCCCGGCGCCTAGAATCACCATCATGGCCCGATGCGCCGTTCAGGGCCGCGATAACGCGCGTACTCGCGCAGCCATTCGAGCACCTGTTCGTTGCTCGCCTGAGGGTGTGCAACCAGAAAAGCGGCGATGTGTCCGCTCAACGCGGCACACCCCAGACTGGCGCCGGACTGTCCCGGATAGGTCCCATGCACACACGCAGCGAAATCCGCTTGGGCACTGTTGAGCCACGACCATTCCTGTTCGGCACAGCGCGCGTCGCCGGTGACGCGCAACACCTGCGGATAATTCGCCGGGAACACGCCTTCGCCCTGCGCCGGGCTCGATGCGCAGAGTAGAACCCCTCGCGCTACTGCCGCTGCACAGGCTTCGCGCAACAGGCTGCGATCCTGCCGCAAACCGAGGCTCAAATTGATCAGCCGAACGTCCTGCGCCACCAGCCAGTCGATGGCTCTGGCGATCTGCAAGGCGCTGGTAACGCCGCGCTGGTCAAACACTTGGCCCACGCAAAACACCGCTGAAGGTGCCCGCCGTCCGATGGCTTCGATCACCGCGCTGCCGTGGCCCAGAGGATCATCGCGCAAGTCGCTTTCGGCCAACCCGTCCTCCAGTAACGAGAAGCGCCGTCCAGCGACGACCTGCACCCGTTGCGCCGCCGAATGGCCGCTGTCGACCACACCGATTCGAAGTTCAGGCTTCATGCGGCACCGTTTTTGAAGTGAGCACGCCGTCGAGCAATTCAAAACGCAGATCGGCATCGGCCAGGGTTGAGGGGCGGTGGCTGATCAAAATTCGTGTACGTCCGGCAAACAATCGGTCGATGGCCTCGATGACTTCGCGTTCGGTGGCTTCATCCACCGCCGACGTGGCTTCGTCGAGAACCAGAATCAGCGGGTCTTGCAAGAGTGCCCGAGCAATGGCGATGCGTTGTTTCTGCCCGCCGGACAACTGCTGACCACGTTCGCCCAACGCACTGTCTAGGCCTTCGGGCAACGATTCGATCAGGCTGTCGAGCTGCGCCAGCCGTGCGACTTCGGCAATCGATTCGCGGCTGGCGTCCGGCACAGCGTAGGCCAGGTTGTCAGCAAGGCTGCCGCGAAACAAAACAATGTCCTGACTGACCACGGCAATCCGCCGACGCAGCTGGAACAGGTCCAGCTCTCGAAGGTCGACCTCCCCGAGTAACACCCGACCGGACTGTGGATCATGGTGACGTTGCAGCAGATCGATGAGGGTTGATTTGCCGACGCCTGAGCCGCCGCTGAGGGCGACTTTCAAGCCGTAGGGGATGCGTGCTTCGATACCGCGCAAAGTCGTCGGGCGGCCGGGATGGCTGAAGTGCACGTCGTCGAATCGCAGGTCACCCGAAGTCGGCATTGGTTGCGGTTGGACCGGCGTCAAAACGGTCGGCTCTTCGCCGCGCAATTCCATCACGCGCCCGAGGCTGACGGTCATCCGTTGAATGGCGACGTAGAGCCCGAGCAGGCTCTGGACCGGTCCGACCGCCATGCCCAGGTAGGTAGAAAACGCGATCAAGGCGCCCAACTGCCAGGTCCCCTGCACTACCCAGTAACCGCCAATCAAAAACGCACAGGCACGGGACAACGACGTCAATGTGCCCGGTACGGCCTGGGTAAAAAACTCGGTGATTTGCAGACGCAGCAATTGGCTCATGTAGCCGTGGCCCAACGTCTCCAGCCGTCGTGCTTCACGCTGTTGCTGGCCGGCAGACTGGATGAACTTCATCACTGGCAGCGTCTCGACCATGAACGAGGACATGTCCGCCGAGCGCTCGCGCAATTGCCGCACATCGCGCTCGACCTTGCGCCGCATCCAGCGCAGCCAGAGCACGTCGAGGGGAATCAGCACCAGTGCCAACAATGAGAGCTTCCACGACAGGGTGAGCAACATCGCCACCGCGCAGATCAGGCCAATCACGCTCGACACCGCCGAGAACAGCGAATCCACGGCAAAACGCTGGATCTCGGCGACGTCGCCATCCAGGCGCGACATCAAGTCCCCGATGCGCCGCTGCCCGTAAAAGCTCGGCGAGAGCGTCTGTAAATGCCGATAGAGATCATCACGCAGGGCAAACAGAATCCGCCCGGACAATCGCGTGTGCAGGTAGCGATTGATGCCCGATAGCGCCGTGCCGAGCAGCCCGGCAACGATCATCAACCCCGCAATCAACACAAGCATCGGAAAATTGCGCGCCAGCAGACCATCGTCGATCAGCAGCTTGGTCAGCCAGGGTTGCACCAACACCAGCAACGAGGCGCACACCGACAATCCAAGTAGCCCGGCGATGGCCAGCCGATGCGGGCGCACGAAGCTGTAGAGCCAGCGCAAGGCCGCTTGCAAGGCTTCGGGGTTCTGGCTGTCGATCAGCCGAACGATCAGGCGCTGCATCACGAACGCAACTGTTTGAGCTTGCGATACAAGGTCGCGCGACTGATACCCAACGCGTCGGCGGCGGCCGAGACATTGCCCTGATGAGTGTCCAGGGACTGACGAATCAGCTCCAGTTCATTTTCACGGATGCTGCCGGCTTGAGGCCGTTCGGTCGCGGTCAATTCGTCGAGCATGCTGTCGGGCAAGTGATCGAGGGTGAGGACAATTTCCCCCGGTTCGCGCATGGCCAGCGCGGTGCGCAACACCATCTCCAGTTGGCGGATGTTGCCGGGCCAGTGATAACCGCCGAGCAAGCGGCTCAAATCGTCATGCAGGAGGACGGCGGGTGCGTTGAGCCTGGCCAGCAATCGCCCGACCAGCGCACTGAAATCTTCGCGTTCGCGCAGGGCCGGGAGCATCACGCTGATGCCGTTGACCCGGTAGAACAGGTCTTCACGGAAGTGTTTTTCTTCCACCAGACGCTTGAGGTCGCGGTGCGTGGCGCAGATCAACGCGACGTCGATGTCCTGCTCTTCGCCTGCCCCCAACGGTGCGACTTTGCGGTCTTGCAGTACCCGCAGCAAACGCGCTTGCAGGGCCAGCGGCATGTCGCCGATTTCATCGAGAAACAAGGTGCCACCGTGGGCCTGTTGCAGGCGACCGATCATGCCGCCACGGCGGGAGCCGGTGAAGGCGCCTTCACGGTAGCCGAACAGTTCCGACTCGATCAGGCCTTCGGGAATCGCCGCGCAGTTCACCGCGATGAAGGGTTTGTCGCAACGGGTTCCAGCCATGTGCAAAGCGCGGGCGATGACTTCTTTACCAGTGCCGGTTTCACCGAGCAGCAACACCGGCAATTCATTAGCCAGGCCTTGCCGGGCCATGCGCAAAGCTCGGGCATAGCGCACATTACTGCCGGCAAGGGACTCAAGATCCGGTTGTGGTTTTGCTGTTTTGGTGGTCGTGCGTGGCGGAGTGCTTACGTTAATTGACCGCTGCGGCGCACGAAGGGTTTTGTAGAAGAATTCGCCCTTGGCGGTTTGCAGACTGCCGACGCCGCCCTGATGCAGGCGCGATAAAAGTTGCAGGCCATCGACCCCGAGAAACTCTTCGCAACGCCGACCGACCAACGCAGAGCGGTCGGCGTGGAGCAACTGACAGGCCTGGGCGCTGACCGCGAGGATCTGGCCGCCGAGGCTGACCGCCAGCAAACCTTGCCATGGGGATTCGAGGTATTGGCGACGGCTGTGGAAGGCCAGCACGATTTCGTCGGGATAACTGGCATTGAAGACGCGGCTCTCAATCTGGCTAACGGCCATGGCCAGCAATGCTGTGCTGTCATGCACGCGGCCGAGCGGGCCTTCGCGGGTCAGGTCGAGCACGCCGAGCATGCCGCCCTGCGGGCAATGGATCGGCACCGAGGTGCAGGAGAAATCAGTCAGGCGATCAAGGTAATGTTCGCCGCAATCGATCATCGTAGGCCGGGCTTCGACCAGTGCGGTACCCAGCGCATTGGTGCCGCGAGCGGCTTCGCTCCAGCAGGCGCCCAAGGTGATGTCTTGCAGGCCGCTGCCCTTGAGGCGATCGGCGCGTCCTTCAACGGCGAGAATGGTGGCGTCGGAGTTGGCGAGAATAATCAGCCCTTCCTTGCCCTGGCGTTCGGCCAGGTAATCAATCGCTGGCAATGCCGCGTCGATCAGCAGTCGGTTGCTCGTCAGCAGCACGTCGAGGCTGGCGCTCGATTC
>NZ_JBFUKU010000084.1:0-20681 GCF_056400685.1 Pseudomonas sp. P5_A12
GATTTCTTCAGCTTCTTCATCGGCATCCAGCCACACACCCAGGCCGCCGTCGCGGGCCTTGAGCATGCGGCTGTGTTCGCGCCACAACTGCAGCGGGACGATCAGGTCGTCGCAGTTGCTGATCTCGTCAATGTTGAAATCCTTGGGCAGCAAGTGCCAGGTTTCGTCGACGACCTCGTTGTTTTTAATGATTCGCTGCATAGACGCGCTCCTTGAAGAGGTCGATACCAATACGTTGATAGRTGTCGATGAAGCGTTCGTCTTCGGTACGTTGTTCGATGTACACGTCGATCAGCTTTTCGATCACGTCAGGCATGACTTCCTGGGCAAAGGACGGGCCAAGGATTTTACCCAGGCTGGCGTCACGACTGGCGCTGCCACCGAGGGACACCTGGTAGAACTCTTCGCCTTTCTTGTCCACCCCGAGGATGCCGATATGGCCGACGTGGTGGTGACCACAGGCGTTCATGCAACCGGAGATGTTCAGGTCCAGTTCACCGATGTCGAACAGGTAGTCCAGGTCATCGAAGCGACGCTGGATCGATTCGGCGATCGGGATCGACTTGGCGTTGGCCAGCGAGCAGAAATCACCGCCSGGGCAGSAGATSATGTCGGTCAGCAAGCCAATGTTCGGCGTGGCGAAACCTTGCTCGCGCAACTCGCCCCACATCGCGAACAGTCGGGACTGCTCCACGTCGGCCAGAATGATGTTCTGTTCGTGTGAAGTGCGCAGTTGACCGTAGCTGTAGCGATCCGCCAGGTCGGCCACGGCGTCGAGCTGCTTGTCGGTGATGTCGCCCGGTGCGACACCGGTTGGCTTCAGGGACAGGGTCACGGCCACATAGCCCGGCTTCTTGTGCGCCAGGGTATTGCGCGTGCGCCAGCGGGCGAAGCCTGGGTGCTGCTGGTCGAGCTCGACCAGTTCGGCGGTCTGGTTGTCCAGGGCCTTGTAGTCCGGGTCAACGAAGTGCTTGGCGACGCGATGCACTTCGGCTTCGGTCAGCGTGGTCTGGCCACCACGAAGGTGTTCCATTTCCGCGTCGACCTTTTGCGCGAAGACTTCAGGCGTCAGCGCCTTGACCAGAATCTTGATCCGCGCCTTGTACTTGTTGTCGCGACGGCCATAGCGGTTGTAGACCCGCAGGATGGCGTCGAGGTAGCTCAACAGGTCTTGCCACGGCAGGAATTCATTGATGAACGCACCCACCACCGGCGTACGGCCCAGGCCACCGCCGACCAATACACGGAAGCCCAGCTCGCCTGCGGCGTTGTGCACGGGCTCAAGGCCGATGTCATGGACTTCGATGGCGGCACGGTCAGACGTCGAACCGTTGACCGCGATCTTGAATTTACGCGGCAGGTAGGCGAATTCCGGGTGGAACGTGGTCCACTGACGGACGATCTCGCACCATGGGCGCGGATCGATCAATTCATCGGCGGCGACACCGGCGAACTGGTCGGTGGTGACGTTACGCAGGCAGTTGCCGCTGGTCTGGATTGCGTGCATCTGCACGGTCGCCAGTTCAGCCAGAATGTCCGGAATGTCTTCCACGGCCGGCCAGTTGAACTGCACGTTCTGCCGGGTGCTGATATGGGCATAGCCTTTGTCATAGTCGCGGGCAATCTTGGCCATCATTCGCACTTGGCGCGAAGTCAGTTGGCCGTAAGGCACCGCCACACGCAACATCGGCGCGAAACGCTGGATATAGAGCCCGTTTTGCAAGCGCAGGGGGCGGAATTCTTCTTCGCTCAGCTCCCCTGCCAGATAGCGTCGGGTCTGATCACGGAACTGCTTGACGCGGTCCTCGATGATCCGCTGATCGTATTCGTCGTATACGTACATATAAGTCCTGTTCTCAGGCTTGGGTCGCTCGGATACAGCTGCGTTTTTGTGCTTGCCGCAGTCCAAGAACCTCTGCAATTCTGCGCGCACGGCCGCGCTCTCCCTACGGAGCCGGGGCAAGATACCAGTTTGCGGTTATGCGCAAAAGTGATGTTTGAGTATATGTAAAGAACCAAAGCGACTAACACGAAACATTATGACTAAACCCTCATTTGTGGTGCGGGCAATCGTCGTCTTTACTGTGGTCGAGTCTTTATGCAATCACCGATAAAACCGACAAGAGGCGATGCAATGAGCAACCCTACCAAAGCTACAAAGCCTGACAGTACGGTCGATGCTTGGGCGATCCTGTTTCTGATCATCCTGGTCGTGGGCACCGCGGTATTCTGGGTCAGCCATCAATAACCAACCCCGTCCGGGTCCCGGTCCGAGGATTGTCGGACAAAAACAGGAATAAACGCCGTTTTGCGGAATTTCACTGGCTATAATGCGCGGCGGAATTTTCGGGGCTCGGACGCTAATGTTGAAGTTTTTCTACACCTTCCTGCTGATGCTATGCGCGGCTTACGGACCGGTTGCGCGTGCGGAATCGGTGCTGTTCCTGAGTCCGGGGAAGTCTCAAGAAGCCTTCTGGATCAGCTACGCGCAATTCATGCAGGCCGCCGCCCGGGATCTGAGCATCGACTTGCAGATTCTCTATTCCCAACGCATGCCCGAGCTCACCGTGGCGCAAGCACGCCGGGCGTTGCAAGGTCCTGACCGGCCGGACTATCTGGTGTTCGTCAACGAACAGTACGTTGCCCCGCAAATCCTGCGACTGGCGCAAGGCAGTGGCGTGAAGTTGTTTATGGTCAACTCGTCGCTGACGGCCAATCAATTGAGCCTGCTGGGTGATCGCCCCGATCGCCTGGGCAGTCTGGTGCCCAACGACGAGGAGGGCGGCTACCAGATGCTCAAGGAGTTGATTCGTTTGCATCCGCCTGCCGCACCCGGTCAGTTCATTGAACTGCTGGCTTTTTCCGGTCTGAAGATCACTTCCTCGGCGCAACTGCGCGAACACGGCATGATGCGCGCGCTGTCCGAGCATCCGGAAGTGCGTCTGCGGCAAATGGTTTACAGCGGCTGGACCCGAGAGCGCGCTTATGAACAGGCAAAGTTGCTGTTTCGGCGCTATCCGAATGTCTCGCTGATATGGTCAGCCAACGACGAAATGGCCTTTGGCGCAATGCAGGCATTTTCGGAAGAAAGGGGTGGTAAACCCGGTAAGGATGCCTTGTTCAGCGCAGTCAATGCCTCGCCCGCCGCGTTACAGGCGAAAGTCGATGGAACGTTGAGCGTGTTGTTGGGCGGGCACTTCACATTGGGCGGCTGGGCACTGGTGCAGTTGCATGACGTGGATCAGGGCGTGGACCTCAGCCAGTACGGCGGCCGTGACCGGCAGGTGCCGCTTCTGCAACTCGTGGACAAGGCGACAGCCAGGCGAATGCTGGCCAAGGGTGATTCGCCAGATTACGGTGTGAGTTTTCGCCGTATGTCGGCTAAAGGACAGCCAACGTCCTATCGTTACCCGTTCAACCTGCAAACATTGATGCGCTAAACCCCGGCCAGATGCACCACCAGCTGCACGATGCCGTACAGGGTCAAGGCGAACACTGCGGTGAATAAAATCCCCAGAATCACGAAATGACTCGGTTTGCCGTGAGTGAAATCCCGGGCCCGATTCTTCCCGCTCTGCACTCCGAACGCGGCGGCCATGATGCTGTGCAGCATCTGCCAGAAGGTTGGCGGCTTGTTGTCGACTGGATCGTCCATAAATCCCTCGTCACGTGTGTGTGCCCTAAGCATAGACCTACGGCCGACACAAACAACTGAGGGAAACAATTGTGGGAGCGAGCCTGCTCGCGATAGCGGCCTGACAGTCAATATTGTTTTGACTGAAAGGGCCCCAGCGCGAGCAGGCTCGCTCCCACAGTGAATTGCGGCTGGCCACGGAGTTGTGGCCAACCGGACAGGTTAGTTGTCGTAACCCAGGTTTGGCGCCAACCAGCGCTCGGTCACGCTCAACTCCTGACCTTTACGCGACGTGTAGCTCTGCACCTGATCCTTGTCGATCTTGCCCACGGCAAAGTATTGCGCCTGCGGGTGTGCAAAGTACCAACCGCTGACGGCTGCGGCGGGGAACATCGCGTAGTGCTCGGTGAGGAACACGCCGCTGCGGCCAGCCTTCAGCTCCTCGGCTTCCGGATCCAGCAGTTTGAACAACGTGGACTTCTCGGTGTGATCCGGGCAGGCCGGGTAGCCTGGGGCAGGGCGGATGCCGGTGTATTGCTCTTTGATCAGCGCTTCGTTGTCGAGCGTCTCGTCCTTGGCGTAACCCCAGTAGTCTTTACGGACCTGCTGGTGCAGCCATTCGGCGCAGGCTTCGGCCAAGCGGTCGGCCAAGGCCTTGACCATGATCGAGTTGTAATCGTCGCCGGCGTCCTGATACGCCTTGGCCACTTCTTCGGCGCCAATGCCGGCGGTGGTGATGAACCCGCCCACGTAGTCGGTGACTTCGCTGTCTTTCGGCGCGACGAAGTCGGCCAGGGAGAAGTTCGGCTTGCCGTCGGTCTTGATGATCTGCTGGCGCAGGTGATGCAGCTTGGCAATCGCCTTGCCGTCATCGCCGTAGACTTCAATGTCATCGTCACGCACCTGGTTGGCCGGCCAGAAGCCGAACACCGCTCGGGCGCTGATGAGTTTTTCGTCGATCAGCTTGGCGAGCATTTCCTGGGCATCGGCGTACAGCGCCGTCGCGGCTTCACCAACCACTTCATCCTCGAGAATGCGCGGGAATTTGCCGGCCAGGTCCCAGGAGATAAAGAACGGCGTCCAGTCGATGTATTCGGCCAGAACCTTGAGGTCGATGTTGTCCAGCACTTTGGCGCCGGTAAACGTCGGTTTGACCGGCTCGTAAGTGCCCCAGTCGAACTGCGGCTTCTTGGCGATGGCCGCCGGGTAGCTCAGGCGTTCGGTGCGGGCGCTGCGGTTGGCAGTACGTTCGCGAACGTCGATGTATTCCAGGCGGGTTTTCTCGACGAACGCCGGTTTCAATTCCTTGGACAGCAACTGCGTCGCCACGCCCACGGCGCGGGAGGCGTCGGTCACGTAGATCACAGCGTCGTTGCTGTACTTCGGCTCGATCTTCACCGCCGTGTGGGCTTTGGAGGTGGTCGCACCACCGATCATCAGCGGCAGGTAGAAGTCCTGACGCTGCATTTCGCGGGCAACGTGGACCATTTCATCCAGCGAAGGCGTGATCAGGCCGGACAGGCCGATGATGTCGCACTTCTGCTCTTTGGCCACTTGCAGGATTTTTTCTGCCGGGACCATCACGCCGAGGTCGACGATGTCGTAACCATTGCAACCCAGCACCACGCCGACGATGTTTTTGCCGATGTCGTGCACGTCGCCTTTGACCGTCGCCATGAGGATCTTGCCCTTGGCTTCGGGCTTGTCGCCTTTTTCCAGTTCGATGAACGGGATCAAGTGGGCCACGGCCTGCTTCATCACACGGGCGGATTTGACCACCTGTGGCAGGAACATTTTGCCGGCGCCGAACAGGTCGCCGACGATGTTCATGCCGGACATCAGCGGGCCTTCGATTACTTCAATCGGGCGAGCAAAGGACTGGCGCGATTCTTCGGTGTCTTCAACGATATGCGTGGTAATGCCCTTGACCAGCGCATGCTCCAGACGCTTGTTGACCGGCCAGCCGCGCCATTCTTCGGTCTCGGCTTCCTTGACGCTGCCGTCGCCCTTGTACTTGTCGGCGATGGCGAGGAGGGCGTCGGTGCCTTCCGGGGTGCGGTTGAGAATCACGTCTTCGACGGCGTCGCGCAACTCTTGCGGGATCTGGTCGTAGATCTCCAGCTGACCGGCGTTGACGATGCCCATGGTCAGGCCGTTGCGGATCGCATACAGCAGGAACACCGAGTGAATTGCCTCGCGCACCGGGTTGTTGCCACGGAACGAGAACGACACGTTGGACACGCCACCCGAGGTCAGCGCATACGGCAGCTCGTCGCGGATGTAGGCGCAGGCGTTGATGAAGTCCACGGCGTAGTTGTTGTGTTCTTCAATGCCGGTGGCCACGGCGAAGATGTTCGGGTCGAAGATGATGTCTTCCGGCGGGAAGCCGACTTCGTTGACCAGAATGTCGTAGGAACGTTTGCAGATTTCTTTCTTGCGCGCTTCGGTGTCGGCCTGGCCGGCTTCGTCGAACGCCATCACGACAACAGCCGCGCCGTAGCGCTTGCACAGTTTGGCGTGGTGAATGAACTGCTCGACACCTTCTTTCATGCTGATCGAGTTGACGATGCCCTTGCCCTGGATGCACTTGAGGCCGGCTTCGATCACTTCCCACTTCGAGGAGTCGATCATGATCGGCACGCGGGAGATGTCCGGCTCGCCGGCAATCAGATTGAGGAAGGTCACCATGGCCTTCTTCGAATCGAGCATCCCTTCGTCCATGTTGATGTCGATCACCTGCGCGCCGGCTTCGACCTGCTGCAGGGCGACTTCCAGGGCTTCGGTGTAGTTGTCTTCACGGATCAAACGAGCAAATTTGGCGGAACCGGTGATGTTGGTCCGTTCGCCGACGTTGACGAACAACGAGCTGCGATCGATGGTGAACGGTTCCAGGCCCGAGAGGCGGCAGGCCTTGGGGATTTCCGGAATTTGACGCGGGGCGTAACCGGCCACGGCTTTGGCGATGGCTTCGATGTGGCCCGGGGTGGTGCCGCAGCAGCCGCCGACAATGTTCAGGAAGCCGCTTTGGGCGAACTCTTCGATGACTTTGGCAGTGTCCACCGGCAGCTCGTCGTATTCGCCGAATTCGTTCGGCAGACCCGCATTCGGGTGCGCGGAAACATGGGTGCCGGCCTTGTTCGACAGCTCTTCCAGATACGGACGCAGCTCGCTGGCACCCAGGGCGCAGTTCAGACCGACCGAGATCGGTTTGGCGTGGGCCACGGAGTTCCAGAACGCTTCGGTGGTCTGGCCGGAGAGGGTGCGGCCGGAGGCGTCGGTGATGGTGCCGGAAATCATGATCGGCAGCTCGATGCCCAGTTCTTCGAACACGCCCTGCACAGCGAAGATCGCCGCTTTGGCGTTCAGGGTATCGAAGATGGTTTCGATCAGGATCAGGTCGGCGCCGCCTTCGATCAGGCCTTTGGTGGATTCGGTGTAGTTTTCCACCAGCTCATCAAAGGTCACGTTGCGGTAGCCGGGATTGTTCACATCTGGCGACAGCGAGCAGGTGCGGCTGGTCGGGCCCAGTACGCCGGCGACGAAGCGCGGCTTGTCCGGGGTTTCCAGGGTCTTGGC
The DNA here is from genome assembly GCF_056400685.1 of Pseudomonas sp. P5_A12. Lineage (NCBI taxonomy): Bacteria > Pseudomonadati > Pseudomonadota > Gammaproteobacteria > Pseudomonadales > Pseudomonadaceae > Pseudomonas > Pseudomonas sp. P5_A12. The sequence goes on from NZ_JBFUKU010000084.1 coordinate 7,211, forward strand.
GTCGGCGACCTTGCGGGCCAGGCGTGCGCCTTCGACGTTTAACTCGTACGCCAGGCCTTGCATGCCGTAGTCGGCCAGGGAAATCTGGGTGGCGTTGAAGGTGTTGGTTTCGAGGATATCGGCGCCGGCATCCAGGTAGGCTTTCTCGATGCCGCCAATCACATCCGGGCGCGTCAGCACCAACAGATCGTTGTTGCCTTTGACATCGCTTGGCCAGTCAGCAAAGCGTTTGCCACGGTAATCCTGTTCTTCGAGCTTGTAGCTCTGGATCATCGTGCCCATGCCGCCATCGAGAATCAGGATGCGCTCTTTGAGGGCGTGCTTGAGAGCTTGAAGGCGAACACTGCGATCGGACATTTGGACTACTCGGAAAGGCCATGACGAAGGGGCGGGATCATAGCAAACCTGTGCGCTTTTAGAGCATGTCCCGGTTTTGCATGAATATCGTTCATGTTGGTACGGCCGTCCACCCGGTAGAATCGCGGCGATTTTTCATGATCGGGACCAGGGATATGTCGTATCGCGTCATCATCAGCATGTTCATGCTGTTTCTAAGCTGGGACGCCGTTGCGCAAGGTCCGGCCATTTCCTCTACTATTTCCTACAGCCGTGACATTCAACCGATCTTTACCGAAAAGTGCGTCGCCTGCCACGCATGCAACGACGCTGCCTGTCAGCTCAATCTGGGCAGTGGTGAAGGGGCAGCCCGTGGTGCGACGAAAGTCCCGGTCTACGATGGCGATCGCGTCACCGCCGCCGCACCGACCCGGCTGTTTTACGATGCTTCTGGCAAGCAAGCCTGGCAGCAAAAGGGATTTTTTCCTGTGCTTGACGCCCAAGGCAGTCAGGCTGCGTTGATGGCGCGGATGCTTGAACTGGGCCACAAAACCCCGTTGCAACCCAATGCCAAGTTGCCGCAAGACATCGTACTGGGGCTGAACCGGGAAAATGTGTGCGCCATGCCAGCGGAATTCGACCGCTACGCCAGTTCGCATCCCAAAGAGGGTATGCCGCTCGCCGTCACCGGCCTGACCGATCAGCAATACCAGACGCTGCAACGCTGGCTGGCGTCGGGTGCGCCGATTGATGAGCAGGGGCTGGTACCAAGCGCGAAAGAAGCGTTGCAGGTGGTGCAGTGGGAAAACCTGCTCAACGCGCCGGGCTCCCGGCAAAGCCTGGTGGCGCGCTGGCTGTTCGAGCACTGGTTTCTTGCCCATATCTATTTCAAGGATGGCGAGCCAGGGCACTTCTTCCAGTGGGTGCGTTCGCGTACGCCCACCGGTCAGCCGATTGACCTGATCTCCACACGCCGACCCAATGACGACCCCGGCACTCAGGTGTATTACCGTCTGTGGCCGGTGCAGGGTGTGATTGTGCAGAAGACCCACATCACCTATCCGCTGAGTGCGGCGAAGATGGCGCGGGTCAATAGCCTGTTTTACAGCGGCAACTGGCAGGTCGACGCCTTGCCGGGTTACGGGCCGGAGCGGCGGGCCAATCCGTTTGCCACGTTTGAAGCAATCCCGGCGCAGGCGCGCTATCAATTCATGTTGGATAACGCCGAGTACTTCGTGCGCACCTTCATTCGCGGCCCGGTGTGCCGTGGCCAGATTGCCACTGATGTGATCCGMGATAACTTCTGGGCGCTGTTCCAGGCTCCTGATCACGACCTCTATGTGATCGACCCCAACTATCGCGGCCAGGCCACGCCGTTGCTGGCCATGCCCGGCCAAAACGATGACGTCGGCAGCGTCTTGAGCCTGTGGCATGACTACCGCGACAAACGTAATGAGTACGAAGTGCTGCGCCGGGACAGCTACGCCGATGCACCGGCGCCGAGCTGGTCGACTTTGTGGGTGGGAAATGACAACRCGCTGCTGAGCATCTTCCGGCACTTCGACAGTGCTTCGGTGAACAAGGGCCTGATCGGCGATGTGCCGCAAACAATGTGGCTGTTCGACTTCCCGTTGCTGGAGCGCACTTACTATCAACTGGCGGTGAACTTCGATGTGTTCGGCAACGTTTCCCATCAGGCCCAGACCCGTCTGTACTTCGACCTGATCCGTAACGGCGCCGAGCAGAACTTTCTGCGTCTGATGCCGGCCGATTCGCGGGACGGCTACCTTGACGATTGGTACCAGGACGGCGGAAAGGTCAAGATGTGGCTGAACTACGAGGCCATCGATGACGACAAGCCGACCGCGCTAAAACTCGACGAGAAAGACCCCAAGCGCGACTTTGCCATGCAATTGCTGGCCCGTTACGGCGATATGAATGCCAAGCCTGATCCGATCAACCGGTGCTCAGGCGCGTACTGCTCGCGGCCAAATATAGACCCGGCCTTGCAGGACGCCGAACAGGACTTGAGTCGTCTGACTTCGCGACCGGCGGCCGGATTGAAGATGATCGACCAGTTGCCGGAAGCGACGATGTTGCGCATCGAAACCGCGAGCGGTAAACGCGAGGTCTACAGCCTGCTGCGCAACCGTGCCCACAGCAACGTGGCGTTCTTGCTCGGCGAGTCGTTGCGCTATCAGCCGGGGCTCGACACCCTGACCATTTTCCCGGGCGTACTCAGTAGTTATCCGAACTTCATGTTCAATATTCCAGCCGGCCAGGTGCCGGCCTTCGTCGATGCGATGGAAAGCGCCAAGGATACCGAGAGCTTCGAGAAAATCGTCGAACGTTGGGGGATTCGCCGCAGTCATCCGCAATTCTGGTTCTATTTCCACGACCTCAGCCAGTACGTCCACGAGACTGACCCGGTGGAAGAGGGCGTGCTGGACATGAATCGCTACGAAAACCTCTAAAGCTACGCGATCCCTGTGGGAGCGGGCTTGCCCGCGAAGGCGTCAGAACTATCAACATTTATGCTGAATGTGACGGCCCCTTCGCGGGCAAGCCCGCTCCTACAGTGGATCAACGTTTCTTTCCCGACAAAAATACTAGGACTTTGTACGGCGCGTCGATTGGCGTAAACTGCGCCCAAGCCTGCGAGGAGTTTCCATGACCGCTATAACCATTACCGACGCCGCCCACGATTATCTGGCTGACCTGCTCTCCAAGCAGAACACCCCGGGTATCGGCATCCGCGTCTTTATCACCCAGCCTGGCACCCAGTACGCCGAAACCTGCATTGCCTACTGCAAGCCGGGCGAAGAAAAACCTGAAGACACGGCGTTGGGGCTGAAAAGCTTCACCGCTTACATCGACTCGTTCAGCGAAGCGTTCCTGGACGATGCGGTGGTCGACTACGCCACCGACCGCATGGGCGGCCAGCTGACCATCAAGGCGCCAAACGCCAAAGTGCCGATGGTCAATGCCGACAGCCCGGTCAACGAGCGCATCAATTACTACCTGCAAACCGAGATCAACCCGGGGCTGGCGAGCCACGGCGGTCAGGTCAGCCTGATCGATGTGGTCGAAGACGGCATCGCCGTGCTGAAATTCGGCGGTGGTTGCCAGGGCTGCGGCCAAGCGGACGTGACCCTGAAGGAAGGCATCGAGCGCACCTTGCTTGAGCGTATTCCTGAGTTGAAAGGTGTGCGCGACGTGACTGACCACACGCAGAAAGAAAACGCCTACTACTAAGGTGTTCGCTGCGAGCATAAAAAACGGCACCCGTGAGTGCCGTTTTTTTTGATCGTTCCCATGCTCCGCGTGGGAATGCAGCCCGGGACGCTCCGCGTCCCATATACGGACGCTCCGCGTCCGTTGAGGCATTCCAACGCAGAGCGTGGGAACGATCATCTCAGGGGCGATACAAATGCGCATGCCCCGCGCGATACAGCGAAGACTCGCTAAACTGGTCACTCCCCAGCACCCGACCCACCAGAATCAACGCCGTACGTCGAAACCCCTTGGCTTCAACCTTCCCGGCAATGTCCTCAAGCGTCCCCACCACCCAATCCTGATCGGGCCAGGTCGCCCGGTGGATCACCGCAATGGGACAGTCCGCGCCGTAATGCGGCACTAGTTCAGCGAGGATTTTTTCCAAGTGATTCACGCCCAAATGAATGGCCATGGTCGCCCCGTGTTGCGCCAGACTGCCGAGCTCTTCCCCTGCCGGCATGGCGGTCTTGTCGGCGTAGCGGGTCAGGATCACGCTCTGCGAAATGTCCGGCAGGGTCAGCTCCGTCCCTAAAAGCGCCGCACACGCCGCCGTCGCCGTGACACCCGGAACGATTTCAAAAGGAATGTCGAGCTCGCGCAGGTAGCGAATCTGCTCACCAATTGCGCCATACAGGCTCGGATCGCCGGAATGCACCCGCGCCACGTCCTGGCTGTTGGCGTGGGCGGTTTTGATCAGCTCGATGATCTGTTCCAGGTGTAATTCCGCGCTGTTGACCACCTGTTCGGCGCGATGGCCTTCCAGCACGGCCGCAGGCACCAAAGAGCCGGCATAGATGATCACCGGGCAGCTGCGAATCAGCCGTTGGCCTTTGACCGTGATCAGTTCCGGGTCGCCGGGCCCTGCGCCAATGAAGTAGACGGTCATCGTCGGTTCCTGTGAAAAAAGAAGATGGGCAAGGCTTCAGATGAAGATTGCTCATGATCAAAAGCGCGATTATCGGGGATTTTACGCAGCGCCCGCCAATGCCAGGGTCGCTTGAGCAAATTTTTGTCGAGGGATCAGCAGTTTTGCTGGCGCCTGAGCCAGCTGTTCGGCCAGTGCCAGGGCGGCACTTTCCGCTACGCCGTAGCAGCCGGTGCGTTCGAATGCGATCTGCGAATGATGGCTGAGTCTGGAGTGATACCCGGTCAGTTGTTCACTGCTGAAATACATCAGCGGCAACGCGAGGTGCTCCGCGAGCTCAACCAGGCCAGGTTCATCACGCTTCAAATCGATGCTGGCCAGCGCCTTGATCTCATGAAGTCCGATTTGATGTGCCTGTAATGCCTGATCGAGCAATGCCCGCAAGGTACTGGCTGGGCAGCCGCGCTGGCAGCCCAGGCCGACCACGAGTGTCGGCGCTGTGCCAGCCTCTGTCATGCGTGGTATTGACCATCGCTTTTGCGACGGAACAACCAGGCACTGATCAGGCCCAGGGCCAGCCAGAACGCCACGTTGGTCAACTGCGAAGCGATCTTGAACTGAGTTTCCAGGGCTTGCGGTGCGAGCATCGAATGCACGTCCGGTTGTGGCGCGCCGATCACGTGCGGAACAGCCAGAATCGCCACCCCCAGCATCTTCATCAGCCAATGACGGCTGAACACGATCAAGGCAATGCCGACAGCGGTGGAGGCGGCAGTGCCAATCCACCACATTTGCCGTTGAGCCAGATCCGCTGCCGCAGTGCCCGGCAGTTCCGGCGGCAGGCCAAGAGTCGGCGCCAGCACGAAAGTCGCATAACCGGCGAGCCCCCAGAGCAGGCCCTGAGACGTTTTGGTCGGTGCGCGAAGGGTGTACAGGCCGGCGAGCATAAGGGCAAAACCGACGGCCACCACCAGGTTGCCGCCGGTGGTCGACAGCACGCGCTGCCAGCCATCTTCCGGCTCCCAGGCCTCGGCGTCGTGGGTGTGGCCGGCCATGGCGCCATCGGCGTGTTCATGGGGTTGAACCACAGCAGGTTCGGATTTTTCGTAGGTTTCCGCCTGAACAATCAACGGTGCGACCCAGAAACTTTGCAGCAGGGTCAGCAGCAGGGCGGCCAGCAGCCCGCTGAACCCTGCGGTTTGCGCAATACGCTTGAACATGTCGGCAGCTCTCAATGGCACGGGAAAGCGGCGCTGTGACGGGTATCGTGCGCGGCATTGTGCACCGCTTCGATGTGCGAGAAACCGGCGAAATACACAAGGCACGCGCCCAGGATCGACGCACAAACGGCGGCGGTCAGGCGTTGAGTCAGGGTTGTGGTGGTGCTGGCGGTGCTCTTGTCCGTGTTGCTGCCGGTACTGCTGATGATCGACATGGCGCTTCCCTCTGGTCTGTCAGCGGGTGAATAGAGCGCATGGAAAACCCCTGCGAGTCGGGCACGCAGACGTTCTAACAGCGCCCGCCCACCGCGGGTTTGTTGTTCAGTGACCGAAAAGGTCACTTTGTGTTGCGGGCCGGTCTCCGGGCTCACGAGGGGCGCAGGCTTTCGCCTTGACCTGCAAGCATCACCTTCCCATGCCGAACTGCTGGCACAGTGGATTTGATGCTTCGCTCGCTTACCGTTGCGGGGGCAGCACCGGACTGACATGGCTTTGAGTAAAGCACATGATTCACCGGTTTCCCGTTTCACCCTGTGAAGGGCACCCGTAACAAAGTGCGTAGGAGAGCATGGCGGGGGATTCGCGTCAATTGGCAAGGGTTCTCAACTTGGCACCGAGTCGACTTCATCGCGAGCAGGCTCGCTCCCACAGGGGAATGCGATCAACTGTGGGAGCGAGCCTGCTCGCGATGGGGCCAGTCAGGGCACTACAAGACATTGACCCGCCCCAGCGCGATGCGTAGCCTTGCGCATTCGAGGTTCTTCGGCGCATGCCGAAGCTAAGAAGGGAACGCGGTCAATGCCGCGGCTGCCCCCGCAACTGTGAACGGTTCAGTTTCTGCCATGCCACTGCATGCGCCAGTCATGGCGCGAGCGGGAAGGCGCAGCAACCGCCAGTCAAACGACTGGCCAGCCGTCAGCCAGGAGACCTGCCTCGACACAGATTCTCACTTTCAACCGGGCGGGGTGATCCGGTGGCGAACTCTTCAGGCATGCGCGTGCGCGTTGCCGGTCCTCGTCCCGTATGCCCGCCACCTTGCCAAAGGGCATCCGATGAAAACACTGGCCAAACTCCCCGTCACTATCGTTACCGGCTTCCTCGGTTCGGGCAAAACCACCTTGCTGCGGCACATGCTTGACAACGCTCAGGGCCGTCGCATTGCGGTGATCGTCAACGAGTTTGGCGAGTTGGGCATCGACGGTGAAATCCTCAAGCAGTGCACCATCGGCTGCACCGAAGAAGAAGCCAACGGTCGCGTGTATGAATTGGCCAACGGCTGCCTGTGCTGCACCGTCCAGGAAGAATTTTTCCCGGTGATGCGTGAACTGGTGGCCCGTCGCGGTGAACTCGACCATATTCTCATCGAAACCTCGGGCCTGGCCCTGCCCAAGCCGCTGGTTCAAGCCTTCCAATGGCCGGAAATCCGCAGCGCCTGTACCGTTGACGCAGTCATCACCGTGGTCGACAGCCCGGCCGTGGCCGCAGGCACCTTCGCCGCATTCCCGGATCAGGTCGACGCCCAGCGCAAACTTGACCCGAACCTGGACCACGAATCGCCGCTGCACGAATTGTTCGCCGACCAACTGGCCAGCGCCGACCTGGTGATCCTCAACAAGGCTGACCTGATCAGCCCTGAAGACCTGGCCCGCGTGCGCCTCGAAGTCGCCGAAGAATTGCCGCCAGCGGTAAAAGTCATCGAAGCCAGCAGCGGTCGTCTGCCACTGGACGTGTTGATCGGCCTCGGTRCCGGTTCCGAAGAACACATCGACAGCCGTCACAGCCACCACGATCATCACCATGAAGGTGAAGACGATCACGACCACGACGCTTTCGATTCCATTTCCATCGAATTGCCGCAAGCCGACGAAAGCCTGCTGATGGACGCGCTGACGCAACTGGTGGTCAAGCACGGCATCCTGCGCGTCAAAGGTTTCGCCGCCATCCCGAACAAGCCGATGCGTTTGCTGATTCAGGGCGTGGGCACACGTTTCGACAAGCACTTTGACCGTCAGTGGGGCGCCGATGAAGCGCGTACCACGCGCCTGGTATTGATTGGCCAGGAACTGGACGCCGCGCAACTCGAAGCGCAATTGCGCGCCGCGCTCAGCGTTTAAGCCATGCATCTGCTCAGGACCCAGCCCGGCGGTTTCGTGTCGGATGACAACATCGCCGACCTTGGACAAACCCCCGCCGAGCTGGTGATCCTGTGCAGCGGCGATTCCAGCCTCGCGCTGCTCGCCGAAGCCGCGCAGCAACTGCCCGATGACTACCCCTGCGTGCGCCTGGCCAACCCGATGCAGGTGCAGAATCACGCCTCGGTCGATCTGTACGTCGACAAAGTGTTGCGCCACGCCAAGGTGATCCTGATCTCGCTGCACGGCGGCATCGCCTATTGGCGGTATGGCGTCGAGCGTTTGGTGCAATTGTCCGAACGGGGCGTGCAGTTGATTCTGGTACCGGGCGATGATCGACCGGACCCAGAGCTCAGCGATCTCAGCACGGTGCCTGCGGAAGACCGCGACCGGCTCTGGCAGTTTCTGCGTCAGGGCGGCATGGGCAATGCCCTGGACTTTTTCCGTTGTCTGGCCAGTCGTTGGCTGGACCGCGATTACGCCTGGGCCGAGCCGCAAGTTTTGCCGCGCACGGCGATTTACCACCCGCACAAAAGCCCCGCTGAACTGAAGGACTGGCAAGCCGACTGGCAAACCGATCAGCCGGTGGCGGCGGTGCTGTTTTACCGCTCGCATTTGCAGGCGGCCAATACCGGTTTTATTGATATTTTCTGCCAGCGCTTGCAAGCGGCCGGGTTAAACCCTTTGCCGATTGCCGTGGCCAGTTTGAAAGAGCCCGGCTGCCTGACGGTGGTCGAGGATTGGCTGGATGAAGTCGAGGCGGGGGTGATTTTGAACACCACCGGTTTCGCTCAATCCAGCCCCGAAGCCCCGCACCTGCGACCGTTTCGCCGCAATATCCCGGTGATCCAGGCGATCTGCGCCCAGGACAACGAGCCCGGTTGGCGCGCCAGCGAGCAGGGCCTCGGTCCGCGCGACTTGGCGATGCACATCGCGTTGCCGGAACTGGACGGCCGAATCATCAGCCGTCCGATCAGCTTCAAGGACCTGGCGTGGCGTAGCGAGCGTAGTCAGTCCGATGTGGTGTGCTATCGACCACAGCCGGAACGCATGGATTTTGTCGCAGAACTGGCGCGCCGCTGGATTGATCTGGCGCGGGTGCCGAACAACGAAAAAAGCATCGCCCTGATCCTTGCCAACTACCCGACCCGTGATGGACGCATCGGCAATGGCGTCGGCCTCGACACCCCGGCCGCCGCGTTGAACATCCTGCGTGCGCTGCATAAAGAAGGTTATCCGCTGCCGGCTGAATTGCCGGACAGCGGCACCGCACTGATCCAGCAATTGCTCGGCGGCGTCAGCAACGACCTCGACACCCTCGACCAGCGTCCATGTCATCAAAGCCTCGCGCTGGACGATTACAAGCGGATGTTCGACGCCTTGCCCGCTGCCAATCGCCAAGCAGTGCTGGAACGCTGGGGCACGCCCGAAGGCGACCCGATGTACCGTGGCGAACGGATGATGATCGCTGGTCTGCGCTTCGGTCTGACTTTCGTCGGCATTCAACCGGCACGGGGTTATCAGGTGGACCCGAGCGCGGTGTATCACGATCCGGACCTGGTGCCGCCGCACGGCTATCTGGCGTTCTACTTCTGGTTGCGCAACACCTACGGTGCCCACGGTGTGATTCACGTCGGCAAGCATGGCAACCTCGAATGGCTGCCGGGCAAAGGCGTGGGGTTGTCGGAAAGCTGCTGGCCGGACGCACTGCTCGGGCCGCTGCCGAACATTTATCCGTTTATCGTCAACGATCCGGGCGAGGGCGCGCAGGCCAAACGCCGCACCCAGGCGGTGATCATCGACCACCTGATGCCGCCGCTGACCCGCGCCGAAACCTACGGGCCCCTGCGCAACCTTGAACTGCTGGCCGACGAATATTACGAAGCGCAATTGCTCGATCCGCGCCGCGCCCGGGAGTTGCAGCGCGACATCCTGCAACTGGTGCGAGAGACGCACATCGATCGGGAACTGCAACTGGACGATAAACTCGACAGCGAAGCCGATGCGGCGATCTGGTTGCCGCGCCTGGACACCTACCTGTGTGATTTGAAGGAATCGCAGATTCGCGATGGCCTGCACATCTTCGGTGAGTCACCGACCGGGCGCTTGCGTATCGACACGTTGGTGGCCTTGCTGCGGATTCCGCGAGGTGATGGTCGTGGCGCGCAATCGAGTGTGCTGCGGGCGTTGGCCAAGGCGTTCGAGTTGGGGTTCGATCCGCTGGATTGTGCGTTGGCCGAGCCTTGGACCGGGCCGCGGCCTGCTGAATTACACACACTCACAGATGAACCCTGGCGCACAGCCGGTGACACCCGTGAACGCCTGGAACTGTTCGCCGCACAACTCATCACCCAAACTCTGAATGCTGAACCCGATCCCTGTGGGAGCGAGCCTGCTCGCGAAAGCGGTAGGTCAATCGACATCAATGTTGAATGTTCAACCGCTTCGCGAGCAGGCTCGCTCCCACAGGAGGCAGGTTGGTCAGAAGTGCATGCGATCATCGAAAGTCTGCGCGAAGTCGTCGCCCCACGCCTTGATGCCTGCGGCCCAGCCGAAATGCGCGGCCTTCTCGATGCATTGAGCGGCCGTTTTGTCCCCGCCGGCCCCAGCGGCGCACCGAGTCGCGGTCGTCTGGACGTGCTGCCCACCGGGCGCAATTTCTACTCGGTGGATGTGCGCAACCTGCCAACCACCACCGCGTGGCGCATCGGCTTCCAGTCGGCGAACCTGATCCTCGAACGCCATCTGCAAGACCACGGCGATCACCTGCGCCAGCTCGGCCTGTCGGTCTGGGGCACCGCGACCATGCGCACCGGCGGCGACGACATCGCCCAAGCCATGGCGCTGATGGGCGTGCGTCCGGTCTGGGCGACCGGCAGTCAGCGGGTCGACGATTTCGAAATCCTGCCGCTGAGCTTGCTCGACCGCCCGCGCGTGGACGTGACCTTGCGCGTCTCCGGGTTCTTCCGTGATGCCTTTGCCAACCTGATCCGCTTGTTCGACGCGGCCGTGCAAGCGGTCGCGGCACTGGACGAGCCGGATGACCTCAACCCTCTGGCCGCCAAAGTGCGAGCCGAGCGAGAAGCGTTGATACAGTCGGGCCTGGATGAAGACGCCGCGAACCGTCAAGCCGGCTGGCGAATCTTTGGTGCCAAACCCGGTGCCTATGGCGCGGGTGTACAGGGCGCCATCGACGGTCGTCTGTGGCAAAGCCGTGAAGATCTTGCCGAGGTTTACCTGAACTGGGGTGGCTACGCTTACGGCGGGTCCGATGAAGGCACCGCCGCCCGCGATCAATTCGCCCAGCGCCTGAGCCAGGTGCAAGCGGTGCTGCAAAACCAGGACAACCGAGAGCACGACTTGCTCGATTCCAACGACTATTACCAATTCCAGGGTGGCATGCTCGCCGCCGTGGAAAGCCTCAGCGGTGAGGCAGCGGCCAGTTACCACGGCGATCACAGTCAGCCGGATTTGCCGAAGATCCGTACCCTGAAGGAAGAGCTTAACCGGGTGATCCGCTCCCGGGCGGCCAATCCAAAGTGGATCGAAGGGGTCAAGCGTCATGGCTACAAAGGCGCGTTTGAACTGGCGGCGACGGTCGATAACCTGTTTGCGTTCGACGCCACCACACAATTGATTGACGATCACCAGTACGCGTTGCTGGCCGACGCCTATTTGCTCGACCCGGCGACTCGGGAGTTTGTTCGCGAACACAATCCGCATGCCCTGCGTGACATGACCGAACGGATGCTGGAAGCGCAGCAGCGGGGGATGTGGAAGGAACCGGGCGAATACCGCGAGGCCTTGGAAAACTTGCTGCTGGATATAGAAGAAGATTCTTGAGGGCATGATCGTTCCCACGCGGAGCGTGGGAACGATCACATTACCGACCACACACGAGACCCGACATGACCGACACCCCACATTTCCCCTTATCCGCCGTGGTCGGCGCCGACGACTTGAAACTCGCTTTGTACCTGACCGCCATCGACCCGAAAATCGGCGGTGTGTTGATCGAAGGTCCGCGGGGCATGGCCAAATCCACCCTGGCTCGGGGGCTTGCGGACCTGCTGGCCAGTGGTCAATTCGTCACCTTGCCCCTGGGCGCCACCGAAGAACGATTGGTCGGCACCCTCGACCTCGACGCCGCCCTGAGCGACGGGCGTGCGCAATTTTCTCCCGGCGTGTTGGCCAAGGCCGACGGCGGCGTGCTCTACGTCGATGAAGTCAATCTGCTGCCCGATCACCTCGTCGACCTGTTGCTCGACGTCGCCGCCAGCGGCACCAACCTGATCGAGCGCGACGGCATTTCCCATCGGCATTCGGCGAAGTTTGTGCTGATCGGCACCATGAACCCGGAAGAGGGCGAGCTACGTCCGCAACTGCTCGACCGCTTTGGCCTGAACGTCGCGCTCAGTGGGCACACCGCACCCATCGAGCGCGGCCAGATCATCCGTCGACGACTGGATTTCGACAGCGATCCGCAACGCTTCTGTGCGCAGTGGGAACACCAGCAGCAGTCGTTGCGCGAACGGTGTGAAAAGGCCCGTAGCGTCCTGGCGAGCATCCCCCTCGACGATGAAGCGTTGGCGCTGATCACCGAACGCTGCTTTGCCGCCGGCGTCGATGGCTTGCGCGCTGACCTGGTCTGGCTCCGCGCCGCGCGCGCCCATGCCGCATGGCGCGGTGCAAACGCGATAACTGAAGACGATATCGACGCTGTCGCGGAATTTGCCTTGCGCCATCGTCGCCGCGAGCAATCACCGCCGGCACCGCAACACCATCAGCCGCCGTCTGCACAAAACTCCAACCCGAGCGAAGGCCAGGGCCAATGGGGTGAAATGCCCGCTCAGGCGCTGCCGGTTGGCGCTCGCCGTGAAGTGCCGAGCTGGCCAAAAAAGCCCTAGGCATTCGCCCTCGATCTGATGCGGGGGCGAATGCCAGACCCCGCGCAGGACGGTTGGACAACGGCAAGCAAGGCAAGCGCCACGCCGCGCGCAGTGGCTCGATCGACTGGCCCGGCACCTTGCTCAACGGCCGGCCAAGTCAGCGCAGTGATGTGCTGTTCCACCTGCGTACCCGTAGCGCCCATGAGTTGTGGCTGGTGATCGTCGATGCCTCGGCCTCGACCCGACGTCACCAGGCGTTGAGCGATGCCAAAGGCCTGCTGGCGCAACTGTTCGACGATGCCTACCGCCAGCGCGCGCGGTTGGCGTTGGTGACAGCCAGCGGTCTGGTGCCCAAGTGGCACGTGCAAGGCTTGAAAGCATCATCGGGTTTGCGCGACTGGCTCGATGGCCTGGGGGCGGGCGGCGGTACGCCGTTATTGGCGGCGCTGGGGGAGGCGGGGCGTTGGTTGGTGATTCGGCAAAAGCGCTTTCCAGCCGAACAGCAGCGGGTATTGCTGGTGACGGATGGGCGATTGAAAGAGTGGTCGAGCCTGCCGGTGCTGGAGTGTCCGGGGCTGTTGATTGATATCGAGCGTGGGCCGATTCGGCTCGGGCGGGCGAAGCAGATGGCGGCGGAGTTGCAAGCGGATTATCGGCACATTGATGAGCTGATTCCTGGCTGAATTATTGGCAGCCTGTCCCGGCCCCATCGCGAGCAGGCTCGCTCCCACATGGGAATGCATTCCAAATGTG
>NZ_JBFUKU010000085.1:0-27035 GCF_056400685.1 Pseudomonas sp. P5_A12
CACCACCAACGCGTAATGCCCGGAACGCAGAGTGTCGTAACCCAGAGGCACAGTCTTATCGAATTGGATAACAGCATGGTCGCTGAGGTTGTCAGTAATTAGGTTGTTGAGTGAATAGGCTGGTTTCGGTTCATGCTTGGCACAGCTTCCCGAGTAGAGGTAGGTATACAAGTGCGCCGGGGTTAAGGTGTCATCGGGTACACCACCCACGAGCAATGTGAGCTGCGTCTGACTACTGTTCATGGGAGTTAGAACAGCCTGAGCGATATGCGCGGTATTGTAAATAGTTGCGTTCAAGTGAACGGTGACGATTTGCTTCGGAGCTGATAAAGCCACGCAGATCCACCCTACCGCTACCATCAACACCAGTGAAGATTCGATTTTCATTGGAAAACCTCCCGCCTGACAAAGGCGCGTTGAAGTAATCCCMCTCTAAATTTTAGTCATCTATACAAATCCAGACGTTCTTCGGATATACGGTCTAATAACGATTGGATATTTAACACCGTAATCGAACGGCCTTACAGGTTGCGTAACGGTGCCCAGCTATACGGCAGCAGCTCCGCCGGCTTATTTGGGGTCATCATGATCATGCCCCTATCAGGATGAGCGCCTGAAGGGGACGGTCGAAATGTTAAAACTTCGGAAGGTTTCCTCCCTGACGGTTCAAGCGTGATTTCGCTTTCAGCCACCGTGACCCTCCTCCGCAGCCAAGCCGTATGGGCTAAACTTTACAAAATCGCCTCTGGTAAACGCTAGAACGCCAGTTTATAGCCAATCAGCACCAACATCGTCGCCAGGCAAGGACGCAGCACTTCATCGGAAATCTTGCCGGTCAAATGACTGCCCAACCAGATACCCGGTAGCGAGCCGATCAGCAGGTAACCCAGCACGTGCCAGTCCATGTTGCCCATGCTCGCATGACCAAGCCCGGCGACCAAGGTCAGCGGTACGGCGTGGGCGATTTCCGTACCGACGAGGCGACGGGTTGGCAGCAGCGGATACAGGATGAACAGTGCCACTGTGCCAAGGGCTCCAGCACCGATGGACGTCAGCGCAACCATGGTGCCCAGCACCACGCCGGTGATGACCGTCATTACGTTGAGGCGCTTGCCACTGGGGTTGTAGTTGCCACCGGCACGATTGTGCGCAAACTCAAGCAGGCGCTTCTTGAAGAGGATCGCCAGCGCCGTGGCGAACAGGACGAAGCCCAGAGCCTGCTTGATGATGGCATTCATCGTTTCAGGCGCAGTGTGCAAGCTGCTCAGGAACCACAGCGTCAACGCCACGGCCGGCACGCTGCCAAGGGTCAGCCAGCCGGTAATCGCCCAATCGATGTTGTTGTTTTTCCTGTGAACCAGCACGCCACTGGATTTGGTGATCGCCGCGTACAGCAGATCGGTACCGACCGCCGTCGCCGGGTTGATGCCGAACCACAGCAGAATCGGGGTCATCAACGACCCACCACCGACGCCAGTCATGCCAACAATAAAGCCAACCACCAACCCGGCAACGACCAACCCGATGTTCACTAAATCCATTGATACATCCACAAAGACTGCAGGAGAAATCTGGCCCGCAGCATAGCGATTTTTCTTATAACCACTTATATCGATGCGGACTATCGTTATAACCCTAAATTTCTGCGCACAAAAATCCCCTGTGGGAGCGGATGGAGTCACAGCTGCTACAGGTTGTGTCATTCCTTGTTTATTGCACCGGCAGGAAATTCAGAAACAGCAGACTCTGCGCGTAGTTCAAGCCGATGCGCCGGTAGCGCTCGTCCAGCATCTGCGTCAACAAGTCCAGCCGCGCAACGATCTTGCCGAATTCCACGGCAAAACTCAGGTTGCTGCCCTCCTCCGAGATTTCATTGGAGAAAAGCAACGGTTCGCCTTGTTTGTTTTGCCGTTGACTGAGAATCCACGTGGCTATCTCGATGTTGCGCGCGGCATTGCTGACGAACGTCGGGTTGATCGCATCCGTCATGTAGAACTCCAGACGATTGCCGTGAGCAGTCACCAACATGCTGCCGATGGCATAAATGAAGGCTCCTACCCGGTCACCGAGAAACTCCGGGCTCATGGCATACCTGAGCGCCGCCAGGTCTTTTTTGCCGCCAAGGGTGGGCAGTGGCTGTTGCTCTTCGATGGCCATGCGCACTTGCTTTCCAGCCGTGCGGGCGTCAAGGAAGCCGGACTTCTTCAGCTCATCGGGGTTGCGCAAATAGAGCTTGCTCATCAACAAGTAGAGGCTGTTGAGATTGTCACGCATCGCCAGCGTGGCCATGCGGTCAACGCTGGTCTGGAGAAACTCCTGGGGGCGGCCTTCGCGGAACTGGCTGACGATGTCATTGCCCGGCTGCTGACTGCAACCGGTGACAAAGAGCATCGCCAGGCAAGCCAGGAGCACGCAACGACGGTGGATCGGTGGGGTGATTCGGGGTAAAACTCGAGCCATGGGTTCTTGAACTTGGGCATGGGCCAGCGGAGGGGATCGCCGCCGGCTGCCCAAGGAGAGAGCCACCAAAGGTAAAAAAGTGCGGTGCCGGTGATCCGTGAACACGCAGACCATACCCCCGAGAGCCAGAATTTCGTTGTGTTCACTATGGGCGCAAATATGTCGCTCTGCGGAACCACTGGGTAATTTTGCTGCCAACCTAGTATTCACCCAGTCTCGTACAGGAGGTTTTCATGCGCACGCTCGAATTGGCTGGTGTCACCGTACCGGTCATCGGCCAGGGTACTTGGCGTATGGGTGAGGATCCCTCGGCGTACGCGCGTGAAGTCTCGGCCCTGCGCCTGGGCATCGAGTTGGGCATGACGCTGATTGATACGGCTGAAATGTACGCAGAAGGCGGCGCCGAGGAAGTCGTCGCTGAAGCCATTAGCGGTCTGCGCGACAAGGTCTTTCTGGTCAGCAAGGTCTACCCTCACAACGCCAGCTGCCAAGGTGTTCCCCAGGCCTGCGAGCGCAGCCTTCGGCGTTTGAAGACCGATTACATCGATTTGTACCTGCTGCACTGGCGCGGCCAGTATCCCCTGGAGGAAACCGTTGAAGCCTTCGAGCGCCTGCGTGAAGATGGCAAGATTGGTCGTTGGGGCGTGTCCAATTTCGATATGGACGACCTGCACGAACTGAACTCACCGGCCTGCGCCACCAATCAGGTGATGTATAACCTGGAAGAGCGCGGCATCGAATTTGATTTGCTGCCCTGGAGTCAGCAGCATCGGCAGCCATTGATGGCGTACTGCCCAATCGGTCAGGGTGGGGAAATGCTCGCCCATCCAGCGCTTGAAAAGATTGCAGCCCGTCACGAGGTGACAACGGCCCAGATCGCGCTGGCATGGATCCTGCGGCACAAAGGTGTGATCGCTATCCCCAAAGCAGTCAAACCTGACCATCTACAATTGAATGCACAAGCCCCGCAAGTGGAGCTCGATCCCGGGGATCTGGAGGCGCTGGACCACGCGTTTCACGCGCCACAACGCAAACAGCGATTGGCCATGGTCTGAGCCAGCGCCGTATTGTCAGAGGGTTTCTGCATGAGAAGCACCGATGCGCTCGATGCTTTTAACTTGCCACGTTTCGTCAAGGCTCAAGACCCGGTATTCGAGTGGGTCCGGGAAGAACTGATTGCCGGTAAAAAACGCCGTCACTGGATGTGGTTCATCTTTCCGCAACTCGCCGGCCTGGGCGGGAGCGAGATGTCCCGATACTTTGCCATACGCTCCAAAGAGGAAGCCGTGGCGTACCTGAACCATCCACTGCTGGGTCCACGACTGCAAACCTGCACCCAGTTGGTCCTGAACGTCAAACATCGCTCGATCGCCGAAATTTTCGGCCATCCCGATGACCTCAAGTTTCACTCTTCAATGACGCTGTTTGCCCAGGCCTCCCCCGAAAACAGCCTTTTCCATCGGGCACTTGACCAGTATTTCCACGGCATACGGGATGACTGGACGCTGTCGTTGCTGGACTTAAAACAGGCCCATTTGCCCACCAATCAGGGTTGAGAAGTCGTCATCCACAAACGGCAGGATTGCGTCCGCCACCGGTTGCAGTTGCCGGGTGACATAGTGATCGTAGTCGATGGGGGCGCTGCGAATCTCCAGCGGCTCGGGTCCGGCGACGGTGATCACGTAGCTGATCCAGCCGCCGTTCTGGTACTGACGCGGACGGCCCTGCCGGTCGTTGAAGTCATCGGCGATGCGTGCGGCACGCACATGGGGCGGCACGTTGCGCTCGTAATCGTCGAGGGTGCGGCGCAGACGCTTGCGGTAGATCAGGCGGTCGTCGAACTCGCCGGCCAGGGTCTTTTGCACGTAATCGCGTACGTAATCCTGATAAGGCTTGCGATGGAAGATCCGTGAGTACAGTTCCTGCTGGAATTGCCGGGCCAGCGGTGACCAGTCGGTGCGCACGGTTTCCAGGCCTTTGTAGACCATTTCATCACTGCCATCGGCGCGGGTGACCAGGCCGGCGTAACGCTTCTTGCTGCCCTCCTCCGCGCCTCGGATGGTCGGCATCAGGAAACGTTTGTAGTGGGTTTCGAACTGCAACTCCAACGCGCTTTCCAGCCCGTATTCCTCGCGTACATGTTCGCGCCACCACTGGTTGACGTGGTCCACCAACGCATGTCCGATCTGCGCGGCCTCCTCTTGTCCGTGGGCGCGGCGCAGCCAGACGAACGTGGAGTCGGTGTCACCGTAAATCACCGTGTGGCCCTGGGCTTCGATCAGCTGTCGGGTGCGCAGCATGATCTCGTGGCCGCGCAAGGTGATGGACGATGCCAGCCGTGTGTCGAAGAAGCGGCAACCGCTGGAGCCGAGTACGCCGTAGAAGGCATTCATGATGATTTTCAGCGCCTGGGACAGTGGCGCGTTGTGTTCGCGCTTGGCGGTTTCGCGGCCCTCGGCCACCCGGGCGACGATGGCGGGCAGGCAATGCCGGGTTCTGGAAAAACGTGCCCCGCGGAAACCCGGTACGGAGTCGCTGTCGTCGGGATGCTGCAAGCCTTCGATCAGCCCGACCGGGTCGATCAGGAAGGTGCGGATGATCGACGGATAAAGACTCTTGTAGTCGAGCACCAGCACCGACTCGTACAGGCCCGGTTGCGAGTCCATGACAAAACCGCCAGGGCTGGCCTGCGGTGACTTGCTGCCAAGGTTCGGCGCCACAAAGCCCTGGCGGTGCATCAGCGGCATGTAAAGGTGGGTGAACGCCGCCACCGAGCCACCGCTGCGATCCGCCGGCAAACCGGTGACGCTGGCGCGTTCCAGCAAAAATTTCAGCAGTTCGGTCTTGGCGAAAATCCGTGTCACCAGCTCGCAGTCTTTGAGGTTGTAGGTGGCGAGGGCCGGTTTGTCCTCGGCGAACATGCGGTTGATTTCGTCCATGCGCTGGTACGGCGTGCTGATCGCCTTGCCCTCGCCCAGCAGGGTTTGCGCGACGTTTTCCAGGCTGAACGAGGGAAAGTTCCAGGTCGCCGAACGCAAGGATTCAATGCCGTCGATGATCAATCGCCCCGCCGCCGCCGCGAAGTAATGATTGCGGCTACCGTGTTCGCGCCACTGCATCTCTTCGCCACCGCGCCCAAGTTTGAGCGGTACACCCAGACGTCGGGCGTGTTCATGCAGAACGCGCAGGTCGAACTGCACGACGTTCCAGCCGATGATCGCGTCGGGGTCGTGGCGGGCAAACCATTCGTTGAGTTTTTTCAGCAGCACGGTTCGCGAGTCGCAGTATTCAAGCTGGAAATCCACCGCGCTGGCGTCGCCGTTGGGTGGCCCGAGCATGTACACCTGTCGCTCGCCGCAGCCTTCCAGGGCGATGGAGTACAACTCGCCCTGAGCGGTGGTTTCGATGTCCAGCGAGACCAGTCGCAGCTTGGGCCGGTAGGTCGGGTCGGGTTTCATCTGCGCGTCGAGCAGCAGGCCCTCGCTATTGGGCGTACCGCCAAAGATAACCGGCGCCGTGATGAACCGCTCCATCATGTAGCGCTCCGGCGGGCGAACATCGCCTTCGAACATCTCGACCCCGGCCTTGCGCAGCGCGGTTTCCAGGCGCATCAACTGACCGTGCTGCTGGCAATACAGGCCGAGCACCGGGCGGTGCTCGAAATCCACAAGGGCCAAGGGCTTGAGCTCGACGTTTTTCTCGCCGTTCAACACAAGCTCTGCCTGCTCACGCTGCTGCGCTGGAATGAACGCCACCGACGGTTGATGAGGCAGGCGGATACGCCGGGGACCGGTATCGGTCGCCAACCAGAACTCGACTTCCGTGCCGGCCGGGGTGTCGCGCCAATGCCGGGTCAGGACGAAGCCCTGCTGTAAATCCACCACTGCAACCTCACGTATTGATTCAGGCCGCAATTCTACGCGTCATCGAAACATAAAACCTGTGGGAGCGAGCCTGCTCGCGATGGCGGTGTACCCATCGCCACTTGTATTGGCTGACCCACCGCCATCGCGAGCAGGCTCGCTCCCACAGGGATTTACTGAGCCCATGGATAACGTTTATCGAAGAAAAACCGCTGAATGGCGTTTTTTGAGTGTTATCTGCCGCTTTCTCCCTTGCCCTCAGCGCTAGGGTCTACGATTCTTCAAGAACAACGACAACACCCGAGAAGCCACCATGAAAACCGTCGCCCAACTGCTCAAGCTCAAAGATCAGAAGAATCAGGAAGTGCACCAGATCAAGCCTGATCATATGGTGCTGGAAGCGCTGATGAAGATGGCCGAGAAAAACGTCGGCGCCTTGCTGGTGGTGGAAAACGATGAAGTGCTGGGCATCATCAGTGAACGCGACTACGCGCGCAAACTGGTGCTGCATGGCCGCTCTTCGGTGGGCACGCCGGTGCGCGACATCATGGTGTCCCCGGTCATCACCGTGGATACCCATCAAACCGTCGATACGTGCCTGGGCATCATGTCCGACCGTCGTCTGCGCCACCTGCCGGTGGTGGAAAACGGCAAGCTGATTGGCTTGCTGTCCATCGGCGACCTGGTCAAGGAAGCCATTGCCGAACAGGCGGAACTGATTCGCCAGCTGGAGCAGTACATCCGCGGCGAATAATCCGGATACACCTTGGCTCGCTCCCACAGTTGTTATTGGGTGTTCAGACGGGCCAATGCCGGGCGAAGACCGGTGCCAGCGTCGGGTGCCGGTCGATGCGTTCCAGCCACGCGAAAAAACCGGGTCGGGCGCTGCGTAAATGCTCCCGGCTACCCGCCCATCTGGACACCACCGCCGCCAGCACATCCAGCGCGCCCGGCGCTTCATCGCCCAGATACAGCTCGCCGGAAAACTGATCGGCAAATACCTCCCAGCTCCAGTGCAATCGCGCTCGGGCGCCGGCCATGAGATTTTGTCTGGACGCCTCATCCGTCTCGGCCAACCAGCGTTCGGGGTAATCGATAATGCCGATGGCCACGTAACAATTGCTGACGATGTACGCCAGGCCCCGGATCGCCTGATCGCGGTCAGCGGGCAGTTTCGGCAACAGATTCGACTTTGGAAAGGTCAGCCCGAGATGAATCAGAATCGCGGCACTTTCGGTGAGAACGCTGCCATCGGGCAGTTGCAGCGTCGGAATCTGCTTGAGTCGGTTGAGTTTCTCCAGTGTCTGGGCGGCCTCCGAGGACAACTCGACGTCGATAAAGCGGTAAGGAATGTCACACAGCTCCAGCGCCGCTTCTATCGCCGCCGCGCCAGAGTTCTGGTGCCCATAAAGCTGGTACATGGTGCGGCCTCCTGGCGAGACAAGAATGGGATCAGATCATTAGAGGCGTCATCTGCTGGTCACGCTCCCAGTGTAGAAGGGCTGGCTGACCCTATCCGTGCCATCCGACGACTGAACCATCACGCCCGCGTGGGGCGACTCACCCCGCCTATCAATACCGTCGATGTTCACCATCACATCAATGAAGTTCTCATAAAAAATCCTCGGCGTAACATCCGCTCCATACCAACCAACAACACCCCGGAGCACACCATCATGAAACGCCAAACCCTCCTCAGCATCGCTTTCTCGGTTTTCGCAGTTAACGCTTTTGCCGCTACCTCTGCTCAACCTGTAGTCGCTGAAGGTGGCTCGGATCGTCTGATTGAAAGCCGTGTGGCTGAAGGTGGTTCGGATCGCTTGATTGAAAACCGCGTAGCTGAAGGTGGTTCGGATCGCTTGATTGAAAACCGCGTAGCCGCTGATGGTTCTGACCGACTCATCGAAAACCGCGTAGCCGCTGATGGTTCTGACCGACTCATCGAAAACCGCGTAGCCGCTGACGGTTCTGACCGACTGATCGAAAACCGCGTAGCCGCTGACGGTTCTGACCGACTGATCGAAAACCGCGTAGCCGCTGACGGTTCTGACCGACTGATCGAAAACCGCGTAGCCGCTGATGGCTCCGATCACCTGATGCAGAACCGTGTTGCCGAAGGTGGTTCCGACCGTCTGATCGAAAGCCGCGCGGTATAAATGAAAGGTTTTACCGCAGTACTCRATGAAAAACCCGGCCTGACCCGCCGGGTTTTTTTATGCCTGTTTTTTGGGTCAGGTTACTTGCCAGCCCGCACCATGCAACGCTGATAACGCTCATCGACCCGATTGGCGAACCACGCAGTGGTGAGTTTGCGGGTGATTTTCGGGCTTTGCAGCTCGATCCCCGGCAGCACCGCGCGCGGCAATGGCCGGCCCTCGGCTTGATCGGCCAACGCGAACACCCGCTGGTAGAGTTCGGTCTCCTCGAATTTGAGACTTTTGCCCTCTCCCAATTGATTGCGAATGGTCATATTGCGCATACCCAATTGCTTGCCGAGGCTGCGCACCGCCAGTTCGGTGGTGCCGGGCATGATCGAGTCATAGCGCACCAGATCGCCATCCAGTGTCAACGGGATGCCTGATGCCCGACTCACCGCATTCTGAAACGCCGCATTGCGGCTGGCGTACCAACCGGCATTGAAATCAGCGAAACGATACAGCGGTTCTGTGTAGCTCACCGGGTAACCCAGCAAGTGGGCAATGCCAAAGTATATGCCGCCCCGTCGAGTGAACACTTCATGCCGAATCGAACCGTTCACCGGATACGGGTAACCCCGCGCTTGCTGCTCGGCGAAATCGATGCTGACCTGCATAGGCCCGCCGGTGTGCACCGGGTTCAAGCCACCAAACAGGGTCTTGCCCATGGGCACCATGCCAATGAAGTCATCGAAAATCGCGCTGAGCTCTTTTTCGCTGCGCGCCGCGTTGAGACGCTCGCTGTAGCTTTTGCCATTGGGTGATTTCACCTTGAGCGCACCGCTGATCAACAGGTTGGGGATGTGTACTTTCGCGGCGCGACGGTCGATTTCCTCCCGGGCGATCTTGCCCAGACCGGGCACGGCCGGGTCGACCTGGAACGTGGATTCCTGCTCGGTAACGGCGAGCACCGAGCACAGGTTTTGCGTGGACGGATAAATGTTCTGCGCAGCGAATGCGGCGTAGATGTCCGTGGCCCAACCTTGACGATCCGTGGTTTTGGCCGGCATCAGGCGCACGATCTCGGCCTTGACCTCGGCGGGCTTGCGCGCAGGCGGTTCCAGCGTGCGCTGGGTGCCGCAACCGGCCAGCAGCAACAGTGCCGCGACACCGGTGATCCATCGATTGGCTTGCATGGTGCTCCATCAAATCCGTTGAGCCGGGTTAACCATACGATCAATGGCATGGCGCAAGCTATGACTCCAGCCGCCGCGCCCTGTTCCATCGTCACGCCTGCCGGGCGCATTTTCCGTTGGGCAGTCAGCCTGCCTGCCCTTTGCAAGTGGACCATACTTGAGCCAGGCACCAAGGAGGACAGGCTGATGACTCGTAGCGACGTACTGATCGTCGGCGCCGGCCCGACCGGGCTGGTACTGGCGCTGTGGTTGAGCAAGCTGGGGATCCGCGTGCGGATTCTCGACAAGACCTCAGCCCCCGGCACTACCTCGCGGGCACTCGCGGTCCAGGCGCGGACGCTGGAGCTGTATCGCCAGCTCGACCTCAGCGAGGCCGTGGTGCAAAACGGTCATCGCGTGGCGGCGGCGAACTTCTGGGTCAAAGGCGCACCAGTGGCGCGTTTGCCCCTGAGCCGCATTGGTGAAGGCCTGACACCTTACGCCTTCCTCGAAATTTACCCACAAGACGAGCACGAACGCCTGTTGATAACACGCCTTGAAGCGTTCGGCATCCACGTGGAGCGCAACACTGAGCTGGAGTATTTCGAAGACACCGGCGCTGGGGTCACCGTCCAACTGCGCTTGCCCGACGGTCAACAGGAAATCTGCCAGACCTGCTACCTGGCCGGGTGCGATGGCGCTCGGTCAGTCGTGCGCAAGACCCTGGACACTGGTTTCCCGGGCGGGACCTATCAGCAGATTTTCTATGTCGCCGACGTACAAGCCAGCGGGCCGACCTTCAATGGCGAATTGCACGTGGACCTTGATGAGGCAGACTTCCTCGCCGTGTTTCCCCTCGCCGGTACGGGTCGCGCCCGGTTGATCGGCACGGTGCGCGACGAACGCGCCGACCTGGCTGAAACCCTGCGCTTTGAAGACGTCAGCAGCCGGGCCATCGAACACCTGAACGTGCAGATCGAACAGGTGAACTGGTTCTCGACCTATCGCGTGCATCACCGGGTCGCCGATCACTTTCGCACCGGGCATGCGTTTTTGTTGGGCGACGCGGCGCACGTTCACAGCCCCGCCGGTGGTCAGGGCATGAACACCGGGATAGGTGATGCGATCAACCTTGCGTGGAAAATCGCGGCGGTGTTGAGTGGCGGTGCCGAAGAGAGACTGCTCGATACCTACGAAACCGAGCGCATCGCCTTTGCCCGCAAACTGGTCGCCACCACCGATCGCGTATTCAGTTTCGTGACTGCCGAAGGGCGCATGGCCGATGTGTTGCGTACACGGCTGGCACCCTTCGTGATTCCGAAACTGGCCTCATTCGAGACGTCCCGCGAGTTCCTGTTTCGTACGGTCTCGCAGATCACCCTGAACTACCGCGGCATGCCATTGAGCACAGGCGTCGCCGGGCACGTTCATGGCGGTGATCGCCTGCCCTGGGCGCATGACAGCGAAGGCGACAACTTTGAATCGCTGAGGAATCCAAACTGGCAGGTGCACGTCTATGGCGACACCAGCGACGAAATGCTCGCCTGGTGCAACGAGCATCACCTGCCGTTACAGGTGTTCGACTGGCGGCCGGCATTTGAAGCGGCGGGGTTGGGGCGTAACGGGTTTTATCTGTTGCGACCGGATACGTACGTGGCGATTGCCGAGACGTGTTCCGATCCGAAGGTGATTGAGCGGTATTTCCAGCATCACGGGATCCGGCCTTACTTCGGCACTCCCTGATTCAACACAGTAAAAAATGTGGGAGCGGCGGTGCGACGATTCGACTTGCTCGCGAGGGCGATAGCACATTCAACATTGATGTGACTGATATATCGCCTTCGCGAGCAAGCCCGCTCCCACATTCAATTTATGTAGGGATTTAGATCCCGGCCAAGGCCAGGTCCATTGCGAAGTAGGTGAAGATCAGATCCGCCCCCGCGCGCTTGATCGCCCCAAGGCTTTCACGCACCACTCGATCCTCGTCAATCGCCCCCGCTTGTGCCGCGAATTTGATCATCGCGTATTCGCCGCTGACCTGATACGCCGACAGCGGCAAACGCGAAACCTCGCGGATATCGCGGATGATGTCCAGGTACGCGCCGGCCGGCTTGACCATCAGTGCGTCAGCACCTTCCTGTTCGTCCATCAGCGATTCGCGCACCGCTTCACGGCGGTTCATCGGGTTCATCTGATAGCTTTTGCGGTCGCCCTTGAGCGCGCTGCCGCCGGCTTCACGGAACGGGCCATAGAGCGCCGAAGCAAACTTGGTCGAATAGGCCATGATCGCCGTCTGAGTGAAACCTGCGTCATCCAGCGCTCGGCGAATCGCCTGGACCTGCCCGTCCATGGCCGCCGACGGGGCAATCACATCGGCGCCGGCCCGCGCCGCCGCCACGGCTTGTTTGCCGAGGTTAATCAGGGTCTGGTCGTTATCGACTTCGTGGTTGTGCATCACGCCACAATGACCGTGGTCGGTGTATTCGCAAAAGCAGGTGTCGGACATCACAATCATCTCCGGCACGGCATCCTTGGCGATTCGCGACATGCGCGACACCAGCCCGTTGTCGCTCCAGGTGTCGCTGCCGCTGCTGTCCAGATGATGGGACACGCCGAAGGTCATGACCGACTTGATGCCCGCGCGGGCATAGCGCTCGATCTCTCCGGCCAGTTTCGACTCCGGAATACGCATCACACCGGGCATGCTTTTGATCGGTACGAAATCGTCGATTTCTTCTTCGACGAAAATGGGCAGTACCAGATCGTTCAGGCTGAACTCGGTTTCCTGGAACAGGCTGCGCAGGCTCGCATTGCGGCGCAGGCGGCGTGGACGTGCTTCGGGGAACTGACTGGACATGGGCATTCCTGAAAAACGGAGGATTAGACGAACGTCGTAGGGGGCGAAGCTTATGCCTTGCAAGGCGCAAGGTACAAACCTCGGGCGCGAAAAACCCCCTTACCGTTTCAACAATAATCCCCCGCCTCCCACACAACCCTACAGGGCGGGCTAGATCTTCAGAGTGCCAGTGATGCAGGTCACCACCGCACCGCCAATCCAGATTTCATCGCCCACTTGATCCACCTGAATGCGCCCCGCCCGGCCCATCGTCAGGCCCTGGCTGACCACATAGGACGCTGGCGCCAGTCCCTCGGCGAGCAACCACTGCGCAATCCCGGCGTTCAAACTGCCGGTAGCCGGGTCTTCCGGCATGCCGTCCCCGGAGATGAAGGCCCGTACTTCGAACTGCGCGGCATCGCCATCACGCTCGGGATTACATGGCGCGATCACGCCGACCGCCAAGCCAAGCATCTGCGAATGATCCGGTTGCAAGTCAAGCACCTGCTGACGGTCCTCGACCATGACTGCCAACCAGCCAGCACCGTTATCCACCCACTGCGCCCGGATGATCGCGCCGACCTCCAGGCCAAGACCGCGTCGCACGCGCTCCACCAGCTCGGCGCCCACCGGCCCGGCGTTGATCAGGGGGGGCGCGAGAAACGCCAGTTCCGCGCCTTGTCGGCGGACCCGTACCAGCCCGACACCGCACTCCTGAATGATCTCTTCGCCCTTGGGCACGCCACCCGCCTCCAGCCATGCATGGCAGGTGCCCAGCGTCGGATGACCGGCGAACGGCAGCTCGTTCAGAGTGGTGAAGATCCGCACGCGGTAGTCGGCCCGCGGATCGCGCGGTTCCAGCACGAACGTGGTTTCACTGAGGTTGGTCCAGGTCGCGAACGCCGCCATGCGTTCATCACTGAGTTCGTCCGCACCAAACACCACTGCCAAGGGATTGCCCTTGAGGGCGACGGGGCTGAAGACATCTACTTGCTTGAAATCGAATGAACGCATGGTCGTCCTTGTTCGTGAAGCACTCTATTTAGGAATTTCCAGCCCGCGCATCACCGCCGGCCGCGCCAGGAAGCGCTCCAGCACCCGCGTGACGTTCTTGAAGTCCTTGATGCCCACCAGTTCGCCGGCCTCATAGAAGCCGATCAGGTTGCGCACCCAAGGGAATGTCGCGATGTCAGCGATGGTGTAGCGCTCGCCCATGATCCAGTCGCGTCCCTCAAGGCGTCCATCCAAAACCTTTAACAAACGTTTACTTTCATCGACGTAACGGTCGCGGGGCCGTTTGTCCTCATAGTCCTTGCCGGCAAATTTGTTGAAAAAACCGAGCTGGCCGAACATCGGCCCGATGCCGCCCATTTGAAACATCAACCATTGAATCGTCTCGTACCGCGCCGCCGTTTCCTGAGCCAGCAGTTGCCCGCTCTTGTCGGCGAGGTAAATCAGAATCGCCCCGGACTCGAACAATGGCAGGGGTTTGTCGTCGGGACCATGGGGGTCGAGGATCGCAGGGATTTTGTTGTTGGGGTTCAGCGACAGGAACTCGGGCGACATCTGGTCTTGGGTGTCGAACCCTACCCGATGCGATTCGTAGGGCAGTCCGATCTCTTCAAGCATGATCGACACCTTGACGCCATTGGGAGTCGGCAAGGAGTAAAGCTGGATCCAGTCGGGGTATTGAGCCGGCCATTTTCGGGTAATCGGGAACGCAGACAGATCGGTCATCGGGAGCATCCATCGCCAAAAGAAAGGCTTGAGCATAATCCAGGATCGCCGGTTTCAGGTTGCGATATTTGGGGGTTATCGAAACCGCTGATGAACACGATCGATAGATCTCAGACTTTGCCAGTGCCTAAAGGTGTAAGGTGTCCACAAATTCGCAACATTTTGTCGATAACCTGGGCTGCACCCGTTCAAGGTTGTCGATACAGTGCTGCGCACTCGTCGGACGCGAACCAAATGGGCTTCAGAGGACTCTGAGCAATGCCCTTTCGGACACGGACCGGCTCAACGACATGGAAAACACCCGAAGCTGGAAGCTTGTGGTGTAAAGGTTTGTCAGCCTTAACGAATACGCTGAAGATCCCTTATACCAATGACCAACCTTTTGAGATTCGCTAAACGCTTCAGGCGCCATGCGTTTGTACTTCTGCCGGCGGTGCTGGTGGCGAGCGCATTGTTTGTGACGCTGCAGTCCCGCGAAAGCCGCTCCCAACAGGCAAACGGCACTCAGACACTGGTGTTCCTGCGTCACGCGGAAAAACCCGCCGGCGGTCTGGGCCAGCTCAATTGCCAGGGTCTCAACCGCGCCATCGACCTGGCCACCTTGTTGCCGGAAAAATTCGGCAAGGCCAACTATGTGTTTGCCGCCAACCCGACGCGCAATGTCGAGGAAGGTGAACTGGACAACTCCTACAGCTACATCCGTCCCCTGATGACCATCAGCCCCAGCGCGATCAAGCTCGGTTTGCCGGTGAACATCAACTTCTCGGCTAACGACACCAGCGACCTGGCGGACGAATTGCTGCAGGACAAGTACCACAACTCCGTCATCTACACCGCCTGGTCCCATGGCTACCTGCCAGAGTTGATCAACAAGGTCGCCGGAGAAGCCGTCGGCAAGAAACAGAGCATCACCGAGGACTGGGAGTCCAGCGACTACGATTCGGTGTACGTGCTGACCCTGACCTGGCGCAACGGCAAGGCCAGCCTCGACAGTCACAGTTACAAGCAAGGACTGGATAACGGGTCGCAGACGTGTCCGACCTAAGCGGTCGGGGCTGCTTTTCTCTAAGATTTGTAGCGCCTGCAAGGGCCCTATCGTCGGAACGCCGCCCGGAGCCGGCTCGCTCCCACATTAGATCTTCAGTGAACACAGATTTTGGGTACGACCGAGATCCACTGTGGGAGCGAGCCTGCTCGCGAAGGGGCCGGCAAAGACAACCTCACTCTCGCTGGTTGACCCGCATCCGCAGGTATTCCAGGACTGCCGCCTTCTCCCCGGCAAACTCAATCCGCGCCCCTTTCTTCTCTCGCTGAAACGCATACATCGGGTCGTAGTACTCGCGAAGCAGCCCTTCGATCCAGCCCCGGTGCAAGTCCACCGCACCGCTTCGGCCCTGCTCTGCCAAGGCCTCTTCCATCAAGATCAGCATCCGCCGATGGCGTTCACCGCCCAGACGCTTCTGCACGTTGTTCAGGCTTTCCAGCAAGCGCTCGGAAAACCGCGCAAACCCTTCCTCGCCATGCACACCAATGAATTCGGCGCACAGGTCCACCACGTAGTCGCGCAGAATCCTCTCGACGCGCCCTTCAAGGCTGTCTTCCAGCCAGATCATCGGAAACTGYTGCATGCCCTGATACAGCGGCAACGGCAAGGCGCAACTGCCGACCGCACGGCTCTCGTCCTCCAGCACAAACTGCTCGATGCCATGGGCGCGTTTTTTCAGGACATCCACTGCCATACGGTTTTCAAAATCGATGTTGGACGGTTGCCCGGTCGCGCGTTTGCCGAAGCTGGAGCCGCGATGATTGGCGTGGCCTTCAAGGTCGATTCCATTGTTCAACTGCGTGAGCACTTCAGTCTTGCCGGTGCCGGTCATGCCGCCCAGCAACACGAAATCGCACTGGGCAACTGCCTGATCGAGGGTGTCGAGCAAGAAGGTGCGCATGGCCTTATAGCCGCCACCGACCCGGGGATAGTCAATGCCGGCCTCGTCCTTGAGCCACTGCTGGACGATCTGCGAGCGCAAACCACCGCGAAAACAATACAAATAGCCCTCGGGGTGCGCCCGGGCGAAATCGGCCCAGGCCTGGATACGTTCCGCCTTGATCTCGCCGGACACCAGTTGATGCCCCAGTGTAATGGCCGCCTGCTGCCCCTGCTGTTTGTAACAGGTGCCGATGCGCTGGCGCTCGCTGTCATTCATCAGCGGCAAGTTGACCACGCCGGGGAATGAACCCTTGCTGAATTCCACTGGCGCGCGGGCATCCATCATCGGCCAGTCGTTGAGAAAGATGTCGCGGTAATTGGTGAAGTCGATCGACATCAAAACACCTCAACCGCGTGTGTCTGTCGCTCAACCAGTTCACCGATCGGTTCCAGGCTCAGGCCCAACTCGGCCGCTACCGCGAGGAACCGTTCATTGCCCTCGGGCGTGACCGCAATCAGCAGACCACCGCTGGTTTGCGGATCGCACAGCACGCGTTTGTGCAGTTCCTGAAGCCGACCCAGCTTGCTGGCGTAGCTGTCGAAGTTGCGCAGCGTCCCGCCCGGCACGCAGCCTTGTTCGAGGTAGTACTCGACACCCGGAAGGCGCGGCACGCGGTTGTATTCGATGCGGGCGGTGAGTTTGCTTCCGTCGGCCATTTCCACCAGGTGCCCCAGCAGCCCGAACCCGGTGACGTCAGTCATCGCAGTGACGCCATCGAGCTTGCCGAAACGGCTGCCGGGTTTGTTCAGGGTGCACATCCAGTCGCGGGCCAGGCCGATGTCGGCCGTGCGCAACTTGCCCTTTTTCTCGGCGGTGGTGAGGATGCCGATGCCCAGTGGCTTGGTCAGATAGAGCAGGCACCCGGCCGTGGCGGTGTCATTGCGCTTCATGTGGCGCTTTTCCACCAGCCCGGTTACCGCCAGGCCGAAGATCGGCTCCGGCGCATCAATCGAGTGTCCACCCGCCAGTGGAATCCCGGCCTCATCGCAGACCGAACGTCCGCCACGAATCACTTCCCGGGCCACTTCCGGCGCCAGCACATTGACTGGCCAGCCGAGGATCGCAATCGCCATCAGCGGATCGCCGCCCATGGCGTAGATGTCGCTGATGGCATTGGTAGCGGCGATGCGGCCGAAATCGAACGGGTCGTCGACGATGGGCATGAAGAAGTCTGTGGTGGAGACCACGCCGCGCTCTTCATCAATGGCGTACACCGCCGCGTCATCGCGCGAAGCATTGCCGACCCAGAGTTTCGGGTCCAGGTTCTGCGCCCCGCTACCGGCCAGAATCACTTCCAGAACCTGAGGCGAGATTTTGCAACCGCATCCTGCGCCGTGGCTGTATTGGGTCAGACGAATCGGCTCGCTCATGGGGTGCACCTTATGGGGTCAATGCGGCCGATTCTAGCAGACGAGATTGATGTCGACTGTTAAGCCCTCATCGCCAGCAGGCTGGCTCCCACAGTRGATCTTCAGTGAACACAGCTATTGTGTATGACTGAGATCYACTGTGGGAGCCAGCCTGCTGGCGATGGGGCCGACACAAGCAACATCAGTGTCAGCTATGGCAACAGAATCACCTTGTCACCGGCCCCCTGGTTCACTTCGGCATAGCGCTCCAAGCCATCCGCCAGCGGCGATTCAAACAACCCCTCGGGCAATGGCAACAACCCCTGATCGAAGAACCGGCCAAACTGATCGAGCATCGCCGCGCACGCTTGAACCCCGTACAGCAACGAGTTGATCCCCACCACCGAGCCACCCTTGCGATACAGCGCCAGTGCCGGCAGCTGCACCATGCCGTCCACCGGCGCGGCGATGATGGCGATGCGGCCGAAC
Source organism: Pseudomonas sp. P5_A12 (assembly GCF_056400685.1). NCBI lineage: Bacteria > Pseudomonadati > Pseudomonadota > Gammaproteobacteria > Pseudomonadales > Pseudomonadaceae > Pseudomonas > Pseudomonas sp. P5_A12. Next base: position 18,033 of record NZ_JBFUKU010000085.1, read on the forward strand.
GTCGCCAGTGCCGGGACCGAGGCCGGCAGCCAGAACCCGGTGGTGTCGAAGATCACATCGGCGCCGCCGGCATACACAGCGTTCACCTGAGAGCCCAACTCCTCAGGTTTATCCAACTGCAACGTCTGATAACCCTGAGCCTGCAATTGCTGGACCTGCTCCGGTCGCCGCGCCGCCGCCAATACTTGTGCGCCGCGCACCTTGGCCAGCGCCAACGCCGCACAGCCCACCGCCCCGCCGCCGATCACCAACAACCGCGTTTGCGCCGTCACCAGGCTGCGCTCCAACGCATCCCACGCCGTGCTGTAGGGCACGCCGAGGCTGGCGGCCTGGGCAAAACTCAGATGGGTCGGTTTGAGCGCCACGCCATTGGCCGGCAGTTTGACGTATTGCGCATGGGAGCCGTCGGCAAAGAACCCGAGCTCACGCCCCGTGCCCCAGACTTCCTGGCCGATCAACGCTTGCGGGCCTTCAACCACGACACCGGCAAAATCCCGACCGGGGATCCGTGGCAACGTGGTGTAGGGAAAACGTCCCAGCACGTTCTTCACATCGCTGGGGTTGAGGCCGGCGGCCTTGATCTGCACCAGCACTTCATCGGCGCCGGGAACGGGGGTGGGCACGTCAACGTAGCGCAAGGCCGAGAGGTCGCCGGTTTGGTCGAACTGCAATGCTTTCATGAGCGTTTCCAATGAATAAATAGACGGTTCAGGAGATCCAGCCAGCCACCCATTGCCGGCCCATGGGCCACAACTGTTCGCCGGCCAGCATGCCGAGCAGCCCGACCAGCGCGATGGCCGGTGGTGCGGGAGAACGAAAATCCAGCGCGCCGTAGAGCAAACCGACGCCCAGACCGATGACCAGCGAGATGAGGTAGCTCATGGCGGACTCCGTGGGCAATTAAGGTAGGCCCAGAGTCTAGAGGGAGGTCACGTCGGGCATCGGCCAAGTGCTTCTGCTTTTCGGCCAAAGCGGCGATGACAAACCTGTAGTAGTTGGCGAACCCCTGTGGGAGCGAGCCTGCTCGCGATGGCGGACTGTCAGGTGATACCAATGCTGAATGTGCCGCCGCCATCGCGGGCAAGCCACGCTCCCACAGGGCTTCGCCAGCTGCTACAGGGTTTCGTTATGGCTGGGAAATTGCGAGGGCGCGACGCCCAACTCACGGCGGAACATGTCACTGAAGCTGCTCGGCGTATAGCCCAGCTCGCGGGCGATCGCGCTGACCGGCACACCCTGAATCAGCTCGGCCACCGCCGTCGCCAGCTGCACCTGACGCCGCCACTCGGCGAAGCCCATGCCCAAGCCGTCCTTGAACAACCGCGCCAGGGTGCGCACGCTGGCACCGGCGTCTGCCGCGTGTTGCTCGAAAGGAATGTCCAGTGATGGCGCGGCCATGACTGCCTGACAGAGGTTCATCAGGCGTCGGTCGGAATCATCCGGCAGGGGGATTTTCAGCTCGGAGCGCTTGGCACGTCGCAGCTCCAGCAATGCCAGGCCGACCAACGCTTCGTAATACTCGGGGGCGCCGTCATCGCCCTGCGCCACCAACCCGATAATCAACTCACGCAGCAAGCCGCCGACTTCGATGACCTGGACCCTGTCGTCCAGCGTCGCCGCCAGGGAAGGCCTCAGGTAGATGTTGCGCATCTGCAAATCCGAGACCACGCGAATCCCATGGGGTACGCCCGGTGGCAGCCACACCGCCCGTTGCGGCGGCACCACCAACGCCTCATGGGGCGTTTCGACCCACATCACCCCGCTCATCGCATACAGCAACTGGCCCCAGACATGCTCGTGCGGCTCGATAAACAGGCCGCGCGGATAGGTGCGCGCCAGCGGTTGCACGGGCACATCGGTGTCACTCAGGTCGGGAGGTACGGCAAGGGCCATGGGGCAGCAATCATTGAGGGTTTCGGGTCTTGCATGGTAACCAGCCGAACGCCTTGTCGCCACTGGCCGCCACCGCCTGACAATCAGAGTGAATTTTCCATGCCCCCAGCGATCCTTCTATTACCACAGGGAGGAATACGGGCTTTATGAACAGCGCAAAACTTTTCGTCATTGAATACACCCTTCATGGCTCCCCCAAGTCATTCATCATCCGCCTGGAGAAGATGGACAACGCGGAAGCCTGGCATTGGGCAAGTTGCGATGCGGGCGTGGGGAGGATTCCCCGATTCGGCCGGGAGAAGGTGCAAAAGACCAGCAAACCGATGGCGGAAAAGTTCGGCGTCGAAAATGTCACGTGGCGGCCGGCGAGTTAAAAAAGTCGAGTCCGATCATTTAACAAACAACACGATCCGTAGCAGCTGGCGGAGCCTGCGTCCGGCTGCGAAGCAGTCGTAAATGGAGCATTCTTCGCCGTGTTCATGGTGCTTGGCGCAGGCTTCGCAGCAATAGTGTTTGCCGTGGCGGGCGATGGGATGCTCGCCCAGCTTGCACGAGCATTTGGGGCAATCGCATTTATCGTCACTGCTGATCATGAGTCGGACTCCATTGGTGTGGTCGTCGGGGTGCCGCAAACGCGGCCCGTCTTACCAGTGTAGGAGTTTGTGTCAGGCCTGCCGCGTGCTGCTGCGATACATAAACACCAACGCCAGTCCCAGGCACACCATCGCCACGATCCGGTTGTTCGACAAGTCGATGGCCGGATTGCCCAGCCAGCCGAAATTGTCGATCAGCATGCCCATGCCCAGTTGCCCGACAATCACGGCCACGGTCGCCACCGCCGTCCCCACCCTGGGCACTGCGCCGACCATGACCATCATGTACACCACGCCGAACAGCGCGCCACTGAGCTGCCATTTCGGCACGTCCAGCAAGCTCATGGCCTGCGCCGGCTCGAAAAACAGAATCAGCAACCCGGTGACCACCGCCCCCACCACGAAGGTCAGCAAACTGCTGCGCAACACGCCGACCGTTTCGCCCAGACGGCCATTGATCGCCGCCTGCACACTCAACACCGCACCGGCCGCGACGATCACGGCCAACAAAATAATCAGACTCATCATCAACCCCGAGCGATCAGAACAAGTGCCACGACAATCAGCAACAGCGCCAGCCAGCGTTCACCGTTGACCTTTTTGCGGCTGGTGCCGAACCAGCCGAAGTGGTCGATCAGCACGCTTTTGCCGACCTGCCCGCAGAGGATTGCGATCATCGTCATCGCAATGCCAATGTGCGGCGTGGCCAGGGTCAGCACCACCACATAGATCGGCCCGAGAAAGCCGCCGATCAATTGCCAGCGCGGCAACGTGTTCAACGCCGGACCCTTTTGTGGGCCGCTGAACAACAGAAGCAAAAACAGGATCGCCGAGCCGACACCGAAGATGCTCAACGTCGCCCACAAATGCCCGACCTGAACCCCGAGCGGCCCGAGCAAACCGGCCTCCACAGAAAGGCCCATGCCGGCCAGGATCACCAGCGGTAGCAGCAACAGCCGCAGGCCGGGTTTGGTCGCGGGAGTGACCGCGATGTCGGTTGAAGAAGCTTGCATTAAGGAAACCTGCCTGTAGGAACAATGGCCGGCATTATCAAGTAGCGATGCTTTGCGATAAATGGGAGCATCCTGACAACACTTTTGCGCATCTCGCACAATAGGAACCATCATGCACGGCCTCAATGAACTGGGATTCAAGGCACTTCGGCTGTTTGTCGCGGTGCTCGATCACGGCAGTTTTTCCGAAGTGGCGCGGCGCGAAGGTCTGGCGCCCTCTTCGATTTCCCGGCAGATCCAGTTGATGGAACAGGCCCTGAGCCAGCAATTGCTCTACCGCCACACCCGCGCCGTCACCCCCACCGAAGCCGGACGCATGCTCGGTCTTCATGCGCGCTTGGTGCTGGTGCAACTGGAGGAAGCCGAGCAAGCCTTGCAAGAACAGCAAAGCGAACCCAGCGGACTGGTGCGGATCAACGCCCCGGTGGTGTTCGGCCAACGCCATCTGACGCCGTGGCTGGGGCAATTGTGCGAGCGTTTTCCCAAGCTTCAGTTGGATATTCAGCAAACCGACCACTACATCGATCCGCTGCAAGAAGGCGCCGACCTGCTGTTTCGCATCGGGCCGCTGCACGACTCCAGCATGCAGGCGCGGATCCTCGCGCCGCACCGGTTTCAAGTCGCCGCCAGTCCGGTCTACCTCAAACGCCACGGCACGCCGCAACGTCCTGAAGACCTGTCGGCGCATCAATGCCTGGCCTACAAAGGCGCGACCGGTCAGCAACGTTGGTTTTTCCGCAAGGATCAGCCGGACTGGACGCCCTACTCGGTCAAAGGGCCGATCACCGGCAACCACGCCGACACCCTGGTTCAGGCCGCCAAACAAGGTCTGGGGCTGGTGATGTTTCCGTCGTGGCTGATCGGTGAGGCGGTGCACGAAGGCACGCTGGTGCCGGTGCTTGGCGACTTTCAGGTCTCCAACAGCCTTGAGCCGCAGCAGATTGCCGTGCTGTGGCCGGGCAGCCGACGGTTATCGGTGAAGGTGCGTACAGTAATCGACTTCTTCGTCGAATGCTTTGGCGCGGTGCCGTACTGGGACAGGCCGTAGCGGCTGGTTATCCCTGTGTGAGAATCTCCCACAGGGGGGGCATCGACGTTCACAGACTTTATGTCCGACACAAAGCCACTGTAGGAGCTGGCTTGCCAGCGAAGACGGCGGCACATCCAGCATGAATGTGGCTGACCCACCGCTTTCGCGAGCAGGCTCGCTCCCACATTAGAGAATCATCGCCGCCACCCAACCAAACGCCAGCAGCGGCAGGTTGTAGTGCAGGAAGGTCGGGACCACGGTGTCCCAGATGTGGTGGTGCTGGCCGTCGATGTTCAAACCCGAGGTCGGGCCCAGGGTAGAGTCGGAGGCTGGCGAACCGGCGTCACCCAAGGCGCCGGCGGTGCCGACGATGCACACGATGGCCAGCGGGCTGAACCCCAACTGCACGCACAGCGGCACGAAAATCGCCGCCAGGATCGGCACGGTGGAGAATGACGAACCAATGCCCATGGTCACCAGCAAGCCCACCAGCAACATCAACAGTGCGCCGATGCCTTTGCTGTGGTTGATCCACGAGGCCGAGGACTCCACCAGCGTCTGTACCTGACCGGTGGCTTTCATCACTTCGGCAAACCCGGACGCGGCGATCATGATGAAGCCGATCATCGCCATCATCTTCATGCCTTCGGTGAACAGGTCGTCGGTTTCACGCCATTTCACAATGCCCGACACCGAGAAAATCAGGAACCCGACCAAGGCACCGATGATCATCGAGTCCAGCAGCAACTGAATAACGAAGGCCGCCACGATGGCCACGCCAGCCACCATCAGGCTCAGTGGGTTGTACTGCACCGCGACCTGTTCGACTTGCTCGATTTTTTCCAGGTCGTAGACGCGTTTCTTGCGGTAGCTGAAAAACGCCACCGCCAGGCCGAACACCATGCCCAGCGCCGGGATGCCCATGGCGTGGGTGACGTTGATGCCGCTGATGTCCACGCCGCTGCGGGCGACGTTGGCCAGCAGAATCTCGTTGAGGAAGATGTTGCCGAAACCCACCGGCAGGAACATGTACGGGGTGATCAGACCGAAGGTCATGACGCAGGCGATCAACCGGCGATCCAGCTGCAGCTTGGTCAGCACGTATAAAAGCGGCGGCACCAGCAACGGGATGAACGCGATATGTATCGGCAGAATGTTCTGCGAAGCGATGGCCACCACCCCGAGCAAGCCAATCAACAGCCACTTGACCTGACCGCCACCGCTGGCATGTTGCCGATCCACCATCGCCAGCGCTTTGTCCGCCAAGGCATGGGCCATGCCGGACTTGGCAATTGCCACCGCGAACGCCCCGAGCAAGGCATAGGACAACGCCACCGTCGCCCCGCCGCCAAGGCCGCTGTTGAAGGCTTTAAGCGTGGCGTCGATGCCCAGGCCGCCGGTCAGGCCACCCACCAGCGCACCGACAATCAGCGCAATCACGACATGCACGCGGGACAGGCTGAGGATCAGCATGATGCCGACCGCAGCAATTACAGCATTAATCATCGTTACCTCTAGGCACGCGAAATGAACTCAGCCGGCAGTCAGTAGCGCCGCCAGCGGAGTAGAGAATAGGTTTTATTAGAGGGCGCGCACTGTGCCGCAGCATCATGGCCTTGTCAAAGCTGGCGATGCCCCTGTGGGAGTGAGCCTGCTCGCGATAGCGGTGTATCAGACAACACTTATATCGACTGACACTGCGTCATCGCGAGCAGGCTCGCTCCCACAGGTTTGATGGTGGGTTGTGGATTGGGGTCAGCGCTTGGGGAGTTCGATGACTACCTTCAACCCGCCCCACTCGCTCTCTTCCAACCGCAACACCCCACCCCACGCGTCGACGATGTCGCGCACAATCCCCAGCCCCAACCCGTGCCCATCAGTCTGTTCATCCAGGCGCGTACCGCGACTGAACACCTGTGCACGCTGGTCTTCGGGAATCCCCGGTCCATCATCTTCAACGCTCAACTCAAACCCGTCCGCCGTCTCGACCACACTCAAGCGAACCTCGGCATCCGCCCATTTACAGGCGTTGTCCAGCAGGTTGCCAAGCAGCTCAAGCAAATCCTCGCGGTCCCACGGCAACTGCAAACCGGGCGGGGCACGGTAGCTGAGCGCCAGGTGCTCGCCGTGAATCATGTTCAGCGTCGCCAACAACCCCGGCAGTTCGTCATCAACATCAAACAACGCCCCTGGCAACGCGTCGCCGGACAATCGGGCGCGGTTGAGTTCGCGATTGAGGCGCTGCTGGACTTGCTCCAGCTGCGCCTGAATCACCTTGCGCAACTCCGGGTGAGCGTCGAGTTTTTCGCTTGAAGCCAGGCTCAACAACACCGCCAGCGGGGTTTTCAAGGCGTGACCGAGGTTGCCCAAGGCATTGCGCGAACGCTTGAGGCTGTCTTCGGTGTGAGCGAGCAAATGGTTGATCTGCGCCACCAGCGGCTCAAGCTCGATCGGCACCTGATCATCCAGTTGTGAGCGCTGGCCTTGCTGCAACTGGGCGATCTGCTCGCGGGCCTTTTCCAGCGGACGCAAGGCACGCCGAACGGTGAAGCGTTGCAGCAGCAAAATCAGCAGCAGCCCGGCCAGTCCCAACCCCAGCCCCACTTGCTGCATGCGCTTGAAGCTTTCGCGCACCGGGGTGTAGTCCTGCGCAACGCTGATGGAAATCGACTGGCCGAGGCGCCGATAGTCTGAACGCAACACCAGCAATTGCTGCCCCTCCGGCCCCAGTTGCAGGTTGCTGTGCAAGCCGGGGTGCTCAAGCCGAGGCAGTTCCTGATCCCACAGCGAACGAGAGCGCCAATGATGATCGTCGAAGTCGATGCGAAAGTAGTGCCCGGAAAACGGTCGCTGGTAGGCCGGCGCCAAGTGCCGCTCCTCCAGCTGCAACCCTTGCGGCCCGCGTACCATTGCCACCAGCAGGTTTTCGCTGTCGTTGCGCAAACCGGCTTCGAGGTAGCGCTGCAAGCCAATTTCGAACAACCACAGACTGGTTTGTGCCAGCACCAGGCCGACGACGACCATGACGCTGATCAGTCCCAGGCTCAAACTGCGCTGGATCGACCTCACTGAGCGGCCCCACCGAACAGGTAACCCTGACCGCGACGGGTTTCGATCACGCTACGCCCCAGTTTTCGTCGCAGGTGGTTGACGTGAACTTCCAGCACATTGGAATCGCGCTCGGTTTCACCGTCGTAAAGGTGTTCAGCGAGGTGGCTTTTGGAAAGGATCTGTTCGGGGTGCAGCATGAAATAGCGCAGCAGGCGAAACTCGGCGGCGGTGAGCTGGATGTCGGCGCCGTCGCGGGTCACGCACTGGCGACCTTCATCCAGGTGCAGCCCGGCAGCCTTGAGCGTCGGTTGATTCACCTGGCCGTGGGAGCGACGCAGCAGCGCCTGAATCCGCAGGTGCAATTCTTCCGGATGAAAAGGCTTGGTCAGGTAGTCGTCGGCACCGGCCTTGAGGCCTTCGATGCGCTCGGCCCAGGAACCGCGCGCCGTGAGGATCAGCACTGGCACCATCAGGCCTGCGGCGCGCCATTGCGTCAGCACTTCAAGCCCCGGTAAACCGGGCAGTCCCAGATCGAGGATGATCAGGTCATAAGGCTCGCTGCTGCCCTGATACACCGCGTCGCGACCGTCGGCCAGCCAATCCACGGCGTAACCCTGCCGGTTGAGGCCGGCCATCAGTTCGTCGGCCAGCGGCACGTGGTCTTCCACCAGCAGCAATCGCATCGATCAATCTTCCTTGTCTTTCAGTAAACGGCCGGTCGTGGCCTCGATGTCCAGTTCACGGACCACGCCTTCGGGGGTCAGCAGCTCGACTTCATAAATGTAGACGTCGTGCTTTTCTTCAAGCTCGGCTTCCAGCAGTTTGGCGCCGGGATAGCGACCCAGGGCCTGCTGCAGCAATTGCTCCAGCGGCAGGATCACCCCTTGTTGACGCAGACGCAGGGCTTCGTCCTGATCCAGATCGCGGGCCAGGACCGCCGAGCAAAACGCCAAAAGCACCAGCGCCATGCATGAAAATAAACGCACCTTCATTACGTATCCTGATGACCCTTGAGAACCTGGCCGCTGACAGCGTCTAATTTGTTCATGGGTGTCTCCGTCTTTCGTGTTGCTTACGGGTAGCACCTTAGCGATCTGATCTTAATTGAAACTGAATTGCCATCATTGGAACACCACACAAACCCTGTGGGAGCGAGCCTGCTCGCGATGGCGGACTTATATTTAACATTGATGGTGACTGATACACCGCTATCGCGAGCAGGCTCGCTCCCACAGGTTTGATGGTGGGTTGTGGATTGGGGTCAGCGCTTGGGGAGTTCGATGACTACCTTCAACCCGCCCCACTCGCTCTCTTCCAACCGCAACACCCCACCCCACGCGTCGACGATGTCGCGCACAATCCCCAGCCCCAACCCGTGCCCATCAGTCTGTTCATCCAGGCGCGTACCGCGACTGAACACCTG
>NZ_JBFUKU010000086.1:0-19236 GCF_056400685.1 Pseudomonas sp. P5_A12
CGCCTGGACAGCCCGGAGCTGTCATTGCACGAACGCGAATTGCTGCAACGTTTCCGTCAACTTTCCCACCGCCAGCAAAACGCACTTGTTTCGCTGATCGCCCATGATGCTGAGTTGACCGCAGACGCTTCCTGATTCACCCCGAAAGCTCAAGCCAGCATAATCGCTGGCTTTTTTTTGACTGAAATTTGGCGAAAAAAAACCCGCCGATGGGCGGGTTTCTAACAGCGGGCAAATCAGAGCAGGAAAATCGTCGCCAGCCCGAGGAAGATGAAGAAGCCGCCGCTGTCGGTCATGGCGGTGATCATCACACTCGCGCCCATCGCCGGGTCGCGTCCAAGCCGCGCCAGGGTCATCGGAATCAACACCCCCATCAATGCCGCCAGCAACAGGTTGAGCGTCATGGCGGCAGTCATGACCACGCCAAGGGACCAACTGCCGTACAGCATGTAAGCCACCGCCCCAATCACTCCGCCCCAGACCAGACCATTGATCAAACCGACCGCCAGCTCTTTGCGCATCAGGCGCGAAGTGTTACCGGTACTCACCTGATCCAGCGCCATGGCCCGAACGATCATGGTGATGGTCTGGTTACCGGAGTTGCCACCGATACCGGCCACGATCGGCATCAACGCCGCCAGCGCGACCAGTTTTTCGATGGAGCCTTCAAACAGGCCGATCACCCGGGATGCAATAAACGCGGTAATCAGGTTGACCGCCAGCCAGGCCCAACGGTTACGCAGGGATTTCCAGACTGACGCAAAAATATCTTCTTCTTCGCGCAGACCCGCCATGTTGAGAACTTCGTTTTCGCTCTCTTCACGAATCAGGTCGACCATTTCATCGATGGTCAGACGACCGATCAGCTTGCCGTTCTTGTCGACCACGGGCGCCGAGATCAAGTCGTAACGTTCGAACGCCTGGGCAGCGTCGTAGGCGTCCTCGTCCGGGTGAAAACTCACCGGATCACTGGCYATGACTTCCGAAACCTGTTTTTCCGGATCGTTGACCAGCAGACGCTTGATCGGCAGCACGCCCTTGAGCACGCCGTCATAGTCGACCACAAACAATTTGTCGGTATGGCCTGGCAGCTCTTTGAGGCGACGCAGGTAACGCAGAACCACTTCGAGGCTGACATCCTCACGGATGGTCACCATCTCGAAGTCCATCAGCGCACCGACCTGCTCCTCGTCATAGGACAACGCGGAGCGAACGCGCTCACGCTGTTGACCATCGAGAGTTTCCATCAGCTCGTGGACGACGTCTCGCGGCAGCTCGGAAGCCAGGTCAGCCAGTTCGTCAGCGTCCATGTCCTTGGCCGCAGCCAAGAGCTCGTGATCGTCCATGTCGGCGATCAGGGTTTCGCGGACCGAATCGGAAACTTCGAGCAGGATGTCGCCGTCTCGATCCGCCTTGACCAATTGCCAAAGCGTCAGACGATCGTGCAGCGGCAGCGCTTCAAGTATGTAGGCGACGTCGGCGGAGTGCAGATCATCGAGCTTGCGTTGCAGCTCGACGAGATTTTGCCGGTGAACCAGGTTCTCGACCCGATCGTGATGCGGACCTTCCTGGCGATGAGTCAGGTCTTCGATGACCCGCTGCCGCTGCAACAGCTCAACAACTTGAGCGAGGCGGTCCTGCAGGCTTTCTTGCGTTTTCTTTACTTCAACTTCAGACATAGGCGAACTCCACTCCCAGCAGCGGGGCACGCCGGAAGGATCAATCAGTCAATTCATGATTGGTAAAACGGGGTACTGAGTAACTACTGGGTAAGTCCATGGAGGTATTCCACAAGCCCCGGCGGGGCTGACGGGCGCAATGATACACCGCCCGACGGTTTTAAACGTTAAAAAATCGTGGCTGAAACAAGCGCTTGCAAGACAAACCTGAGCGCTACCTTATCTATTCAATTGCGACGACTCATTCTGAAAAGAAAACACACCGTCCTCGAAAAATGTAGCAGCTACCCTTGATATCGACCGTCATGGAGGACGTCAAATGCCACCGTTTGCATACTATTTTTTGTTGACCGCCCTGCTCTGCCTGCCACCTCGACTGCAGGCAGGGACTGTTCACCGATGTGAAGCCCCCAATGGGCAGGTGACATTCACCACCTTGAGTTGCACGGCCGGAGAGCGCCTGTCTTTGCAGGATGTGCGCACGTTCACACCCGGCAGCACGGTGGCGCTCATGCCAAGCGCCGACACAGGCGAAACATCAGACAAGAAAAACAAAAGGAGAGCGCCGACCATCGTGGGTCAGGCCGAGGACAAATGCGGGAACCTGATCAGCGCCAAGGAACGACGCACAGCGATCATCAATCAACGAATCGTCGCAGGCATGAGCCAGCAGGACGTTGAGAGCGCTCTCGGCAAGCCAGACAAGATCAGTATCAGGAATTCAGCGACGACCTACCGTTACGACACCAAGCGAGGTCGTAGCGCACACGTCGAGTTCGATGAGAAAGGATGCACGAAAGGAAAAGCCAAACTCCAGACGGCAAAAAGCCCGCGTTAAACGCGGGCTTTTTGTTGTTTGGTGCACTCGACAGGATTCGAACCTGTGACCGCTCGGTTCGTAGCCGAGTACTCTATCCAGCTGAGCTACGAGTGCATTTGTGTTTTTACATTATAGGCCGTCTAATCTCTATGTCAAACACTTTTTCTAGTAATTTCAACAACTTACCGAAGAAGCCAGATTACAACGTACTACGCAAATAATGGCGGAGAACGGGGGATTCGAACCCCCGACACCCTTTTGAGGTGTACTCCCTTAGCAGGGGAGCGCCTTCGGCCACTCGGCCAGCTCTCCGCAACACGGGGCGTATCTTAACCAACCTTTTCCCCGTTTGCAAACATAAAAAACGATAAAAATTAATGGCTTGGTTCTTCGTCCTTCTCTTTCTTTATACGCAGGTAAATTTCTTCACGGTGCACAGCAACCTCTTTCGGGGCGTTCACACCGATACGCACTTGATTTCCTTTGACGCCGAGCACGGTCACGGTGATTTCGCCATCACCAATAATCAGGCTTTCTGCGCACCGYCGGGTCAGAATCAGCATACCTTTCTCCTAACGCATTTCATTTCAGGGACAACAGTCTGCAAAAAAAAGGCACTCGACCCACAACCAGAATGATCGCAGCCCTACATGCCTGAGTATTGACCAGCGCGAGCAAAAGAACAGTCTTGGGTCACGCTATTCAAAAAAAACGAAGGGCGCGGTCAGACCGCGCCCTTCGGCAAACGCATCACTCGCCCTGTCGGACCGGCGCGTCCAGTTCGAAAGCCGTGTGCAGAGCGCGCACAGCCAGTTCCAGGTACTTCTCTTCGATCACGACGGAGACTTTGATTTCCGACGTCGAGATCATCTGGATGTTGATGGTTTCCTTGGCCAGTGCTTCGAACATGCGGCTGGCGACGCCTGCGTGGGAGCGCATGCCAACGCCGACGATCGAGACCTTGGCGATCTTGGTATCGCCGATGACTTCACGGGCACCCAGCTCGCCAGCGGTTTTTTCCAGCACGGTTTGCGCCGCCTGGTAGTCGTTGCGGTGCACGGTGAAGGTGAAGTCGGTGGTGTTATCGTGCGCAACGTTCTGCACGATCATGTCGACTTCGATGTTCGCGGCACTGATCGGGCCGAGAATCTTGAAGGCAACGCCCGGGATGTCTGGCACGCCACGGATGGTCAGCTTGGCTTCATCGCGGTTGAAAGCGATACCGGAAATGATCGGCTGTTCCATGGTTTCCTCTTCATCAATAGTAATGAGGGTGCCCGGACCCTCCTTGAAGCTGTGCAGTACGCGCAGCGGAACGTTGTACTTGCCGGCGAACTCGACCGCACGGATCTGCAACACCTTGGAACCGAGGCTGGCCATTTCCAGCATCTCTTCGAAGGTAATCTTGTCCAGGCGCTGGGCCACGGCCACCACACGCGGGTCGGTGGTGTAGACACCATCGACGTCGGTGTAGATCTGGCATTCATCAGCCTTCAAGGCTGCTGCCAGTGCCACGCCGGTGGTGTCGGAACCGCCACGACCGAGGGTGGTAATGTTGCCGTGCTCGTCGACGCCCTGGAAACCGGCGACAACCACCACGCGACCTGCTTTCAGATCACCACGAATCTTCTGGTCATCAATCTGCAAAATACGCGCTTTATTGTGCGCGCTGTCGGTCAGGATCCGTACCTGGTTACCGGTGTAGGACACCGCAGGCACGCCACGCTTGATCAGCGCCATGGCCAACAGCGCAATCGTCACCTGCTCACCGGTGGAGACGATCACGTCCAGCTCGCGAGGAACTGGTTGGTCGCCGCCACTGATTTGCTTGGCCAGATCGATCAGACGGTTGGTTTCGCCGCTCATTGCAGACAGTACAACCACCAGGTCATCGCCGGCATCGCGGAATTTCTTAACCTTGTCGGCGACCTGCTCGATTCTCTCGACAGTGCCGACCGAGGTGCCTCCAAATTTCTGTACGATCAAAGCCATTTCAAAGCCGCCTCTGCCCATGAAGGGCGCCCAAATTATCACTCAAACAGCGTTCTGGCCCGCGACTAGACCGCGAGCCAGAAGCACTGCCTTATAAACCCTGCTCTACAAATGGAACGGTCAGGGCCAATGCTGCATCCAGAGCGCCGGCGTCTGTACCGCCACCCTGCGCCATGTCTGGACGACCACCGCCCTTCCCGCCCACTGCCGCAGCGGCTTGCTTCATCAAATCACCGGCTTTGAGTTGGCCAGTCAGGTCTTTGGTCACGCCTGCAACCAGCACGACCTTTTCCTCATGGACACTGCCGAGCAGGATCACTGCGCGGCCGAGTTTGTTTTTCAGTTGATCGACCAGCGCCAACAGCGCCTTGCCATCCTGACCGTCCAGACGCACGGCCAGCACCTTAACGCCTTTGATGTCCAGGGCAGAGGCCGACAGATCGTCGCCCGCCGCACTGGCAGCCTTGGCTTGCAACTGCTCGAGTTGCTTCTCCAGCAGACGGTTGCGCTCCAGCACAGCCGACAGCTTGTCGATCAGGTTGTCGCGGCTACCTTTTACCAGGTTGGCCGCTTCCTTGAGTTGTTCTTCAGCAGCGTTCAAGTAGGCCAGCGCCGCAGCACCGGTGACTGCCTCTATACGACGTACGCCCGACGCCACACCGCCTTCGCTGATGATTTTCAGCAGACCGATGTCGCCGGTACGGTTGGCGTGGATACCACCACACAGCTCAACCGAGAAATCGCCGCCCATGCTCAGCACGCGTACGTTGTCGCCGTACTTCTCGCCGAACAGCGCCATGGCGCCTTTTTGCTTGGCGGTTTCGATGTCGGTTTCTTCGGTTTCAACGGCGGAGTTCTTGCGAATCTCGGCGTTGACGATGTCTTCCAGCGCCTTCAACTGCTCAGGCTTGATAGCTTCGAAGTGGCTGAAGTCAAAGCGCAGGCGCTGACTGTCGACCAACGAGCCTTTCTGCTGGACGTGATCGCCCAGCACTTGACGCAATGCAGCGTGCAGCAAGTGAGTCGCCGAGTGGTTCAGCGAAGTCGCGTGGCGCACATCAGCTTCGACGTGAGCTTCCACAGGGGCGCCGATCACCAAACTGCCCGAGGCCAGTACGCCGTGGTGCAGGAACGCGCCACCGGTCTTGGTGGTGTCACGCACGTCGAAACGCGAAGCGCCAGCTTGCAAGTAACCGCAGTCACCCACCTGACCGCCCGACTCAGCGTAGAAAGGCGTCTGGTTCAGGACGATCACRCCCTCTTCACCTTCGCTCAATACATCGACCGCTTGACCATCTTTATACAGACCGACAATTTTTGCCGAACCGCTGGTCGCCTTGTAACCGGTAAATTCGGTGGCCACATCAACCTTGACCAGGCTGTTGTAGTCCATGCCGAAGGAACTGGCAGAACGGGCACGGACGCGCTGGGCTTCCATTTCACGCTCAAAACCTTCTTCATCGATGGTCAGGCTACGCTCGCGAGCGATGTCGCCGGTCAGGTCCATCGGGAAGCCGTAGGTGTCGTAGAGTTTGAACACTACGTCGCCCGGTACCACGTCGCCTTTGAGGTCAGCCAGATCCTGTTCGAGGATTTTAAGGCCCTGCTCCAGGGTTTTGGCGAATTGCTCTTCTTCAGCTTTCAGAACGCGCTCGATGTGCGCCTGCTGGGATTTCAGCTCAGGGAAGGCTTCGCCCATCTCGGCGACCAGGGCCGCAACGATCTGGTAGAAGAAGCTACCTTTGGCGCCCAGTTTGTTGCCGTGACGGCAAGCGCGACGAATGATCCGGCGCAGTACATAGCCGCGACCTTCGTTGGACGGCAGCACACCGTCGGCAATCAGGAAACCGCAGGAGCGAATGTGGTCAGCCACGACTTTCAGGGAAGCCTGAGCATCGTTGGTGCAACCGATGGCCTTGGCCGAAGCGATCAGCAGGCTCTGGAACAAGTCGATTTCATAGTTCGAGTGAACGTGCTGCAGCACGGCACTGATCCGCTCCAGACCCATGCCGGTGTCGACCGATGGTGCTGGCAGCGGGTGCAACACGCCATCGGCGGTGCGGTTGAACTGCATGAACACGTTGTTCCAGATTTCGATGTAACGGTCACCGTCTTCTTCCGGCGAACCCGGTGGGCCGCCCCAGATGTCGGCGCCGTGATCGTAGAAAATCTCGGTGCAAGGGCCGCACGGGCCGGTATCGCCCATGGTCCAGAAGTTGTCGGACGCGTACGGTGCGCCCTTGTTATCGCCGATACGAACCATGCGCTCGGCTGGCACACCAATTTCCTTGGTCCAGATGTCGTACGCCTCGTCATCGCTGGCGTAGACGGTAACCCAGAGTTTTTCCTTTGGCAGGTTCAACCACTGGTCGGACGTCAGGAAGTTCCAGGCATAGGTGATAGCGTCACGCTTGAAATAATCACCGAAGCTGAAGTTGCCCAGCATTTCGAAGAAGGTGTGGTGACGGGCGGTATAACCGACGTTTTCCAGGTCGTTGTGCTTGCCGCCGGCGCGCACGCATTTCTGGCTGCTGACCGCGCGGGTGTACRCGCGTTTTTCCTGGCCCAGGAAGCAGTCCTTGAACTGGTTCATCCCCGCGTTAGTGAACAGCAGGGTTGGGTCGTTGCCCGGAATCAAAGAGCTGGAGGCTACACGGGTGTGGCCTTGCTCTTCGAAGAAGCGAAGGAAGGCTTCACGGATTTCTGCGCTTTTCATTAGGTTCTTCCACGGAGGCTGCGGCCAAAGGCCTGTTCGAAACGTCAACAGACGAAGCGACGGCAAAGGGCCGCATTATATCGGCCCAGCGCGCGGGGTACAGCGTGTTTATACGATAGAAACAGTCAATTGGAGCGCTAACGCTATCACTTGCGCGAAAAGTCGACGAATGCCGCGACGACCTGCTCGATTTGCTCACGACTGACGTCCATGTGCGTGACCATACGCAGACGCCCTGCCGCACTCAACTTGATCCCGCGCTCGGCGGCGAWCGTCTTGATCGCTTCGGCCTTATCGCCCATCTGCGCGTAAACCATGTTGGTCTGCACCGGTTCGACGTCATAACCCGCCGCACGCAAGCCTTCGGCCAGGAATTGTGCATTGGCATGGTCATCGGCCAGACGCTGGACATTGTTATCCAGGGCATACAAACCCGCCGCGGCCAGAAGCCCGGCCTGACGCATGCCGCCCCCGACCATTTTGCGCAAGCGGCGTGCCTTGCCGATCAACTCGACCGAGCCGCACAGTACCGAACCCACTGGCGCACCCAGGCCTTTGGACAGGCAGACCGAAACGGAATCGAAGTGCTGAGTGATTTCCCTGGCATCAACACCCAGTTTGACGGCTGCGTTGTATAGCCGTGCGCCGTCCAGGTGCAGCTGCAACCCATGCTCACGGGTAAAGCTTCGCGCCCGCGCCAGATACTCAAGCGGTAGCACTTTGCCTTGCATGGTGTTTTCCAGCGCCAGCAAACGGGTGCGGGCGAAGTGGAAATCATCCGGCTTAATCGCTGCGGCAACATGAGCCAGGTCCAACGAACCATCGGCCTGTACTTCCAGCGGCTGCGGCTGGACCGAACCGAGCACCGCCGCTCCACCACCTTCGTACTTATAAGTGTGAGCCTGCTGGCCAACAATATATTCATCACCGCGTTCGCAATGCGCCATCAAACCCAGCAAGTTGCTCATAGTGCCCGTCGGTACGAACAGCGCAGCGGCGAAGCCAAGTCGTTGTGCCAGTTCGGCTTCCAGACCGTTGACCGTCGGGTCTTCACCATAAACGTCGTCACCGGTGGCCGCTTTGGCCATCGCGTCGAGCATCCCGACGGAGGGTTGGGTGACGGTGTCGCTACGAAGATCGATAACGCTCATGAATCTGGCCTCGGCAAGCAGGGGAAATCCCTTCCAGTCAGGAATTACTGCGGGCATGACAACGAATAATCAACCCTTGAGCGGGAAAAGGCCGCTCAAGCCAGCGAAAAAGTCGATAGCAATCATCAGATAGCAGCGATGCGCAGGCAGGAAATATGTGTTAAAAACGCTGCGCCGCCAGACATTCTGACGGCAAAACGTTCTCAGGGCGGGGTGCAACTCCCCACCGGCGGTAATTGCGCGCAACGCGCATAGCCCGCGAGCGCTTGGCGACAGGCACGGCAAATGGCTGTGTATGACGACAAGGTCAGCAGACCCGGTGTGATCCCGGGGCCGACGGTCATAGTCCGGATGAAGAGAGAACGGGATTGACGCCAAAGGGCCGTCCGCAGGTATTCGTGCAAGCGTGCGCACCCTTAAATCCCCTTCGATTCATATGCCCTGTTTTATACATAAACAGGAGTCAGAACATGCAACCCACCGCAATCGATAGCAAAAGCAAAAACCATCAGGGCGAGCGCGTTGCGTTCATCCAGGCCTGCTGGCACAAGGAAATCGTCGACCAGAGCCGCAAAGGCTTCGTGGCCGAAATGATTGCTCAGGGTTATCAGGAATCGGAAATCGACTTTTTCGAAGTCGGCGGCGCCTTTGAAATGCCCCTGCACGCCAAGCTGCTGGCCAAGACCGGACGTTATTCCGGCATCGTCGCGGCAGCCTTGGTCGTTGATGGCGGGATCTACCGTCACGAATTCGTCGCGCAGTCGGTGGTCAGTGGCCTGATGCAGGTGCAACTGGAAACCGAAGTGCCAGTGTTCTCGGTATCCCTGACCCCGCACCACTTCCATGCCGGTGAAGAGCACCAGAAGTTCTTCTTCGAGCATTTTCTGCATAAAGGCCAGGAAGCGGCGAAGACGTGTGCGGATACGCTGCACAAGATGCGTGCGCTGCGTCGTAGTGAGCCGCGTGCGGTAGYGGTCTAAAACACCTAAGGCTTGAGTGAAGTCTTTTGGCTTCACTCAAATCAACTGTGGGAGCGAGACCGGCTTGCCGGCGAAAGCGGTTTAACATTCAACGGTGATGTTGTTTGTTATGCAGCCTTCGCCGGCAAGCCGGTCTCGCTCCCACATTAGTTATGCGTTGATCTCAGACCAGGTTTTCGTCGGTGGCTGGCACGACCAGAATGCCGGCGCGCAAGCCATTCTTCACCTTGGGGTTCGGGAAGATGATCCGGGCGCCCTCTTCTTCGATGATCCAGCGGGTATTGGCGATGTCTTCCGCCAGCAGGTAACCCACGTCCAGCTCGGAAAAGTTCTCGATGTCCGCCGGAAGGTTCAAGCGGAAGCTATCGCTGTGCTTGATGATTTCCCGCGCCACGCTGTAAAGCTGCAAACCGTCCAGCGCCGAGTCAGTCAGTTCCGGTTCGGTGCCTTCGATGATCTGTTTCAGGCGGGTTTCCAGCAGGGAAACGTTGACTCCGGCGTTCTGCCCGAACGGCCGAGCCTTACCCAGTTCAAGGGTGAAGGACTCGGCGCCCAGCTTGTCGTAGGTGTAGGAACTGAAGACGATGGATGGCTTGTTCTGCAACAACACTGCCTCCATGCCGGCAGCACGCAGGCGCGCCAGTTCCTGACGCGAATGCTGACGACCTTCCTTCCAGGKGTACAAGGCGAACTGCTCGATTTTCGAGCCGCGAATCGCGGTGTGCAGGTCATAGTGCAGACGCTGGCGATCCGGCAGGCTGAAAAAAACCGCCGCCAGCCGCTCCAGCTCACAAGCGCGCAAGGCTTCTGAACCGCTGCTCTGTTCGTGACGGCCATTGAACAGCCGATTGACGTCCTGTTCGATGAAGCGCTCACCTTTACGGATCGCGTCGGGGTTACCGAACAGAAACAGAATTCGTGCGCGTGGTTTCAAGTCGCCACGAGCGATGTCATGCAACAGGCGATCAAGCAACTCGATCGGCGCTGTTTCGTTGCCGTGGATACCGGCCGACAGCAGCAGGTCCAGGCCATTGTCGCGAGCGTCAGGTGGCCGGACTTCCAGCGCACCTTCGCTCAACCAGCGCATCCGCACGCCTTCGACAGTCAGTTGAGTCTTCTCCGCCGGTTCACGGCCGGCGAGGGTCAGTTCAAGCAGTTTGCCGAGGGCGAGCATAGAGCGGTTTCCTTAGTGGTCGTGTGCGCAATCCGGGCCGTGCTCGTGGTCTTCGTCACCGACTTCAGCCGGTTCCATTTCCAGTTGCAGACTTACCAGATTAGTCGCCAATGGGCGCAGCAGCAGGTTAGCGTATTCCGCATCGCCTTCTTCAACGTCCACACCGATCAGCAGTTGGCCGCGGCCATCGTGCTGGATCCACAGCTCTTTGCCTTGCCACATGACCGCGACGCGGGTGCAGGAAGTTTCCAGTTGCGTGCCGTCGGTGTCTTCAAGGATCAGCTGCAGGGTATCGCTCATGTTTTTTACGCTCTCGTTTGAGACTTTCAATTGATCTGGAATGGATAAACCGCGCCCAGTTTAAGGATTTGCGTCAGTTCATCCAGTGCCGTCCGGCACTCAAGCAGCAATTGCGGGTCCGCAAGATCGTTTTCGGTCATGCGGTCGCGGTAGTGCTTGTCGACCCATTCGGTCAACGTGCCGTACAACGGTGCCGTCATGATAACCCCTGGGTTGACCGCCGCCAGTTCGGTTTCATTCAGTGCGACGCGCAGTCGCAGGCAAGCCGGGCCACCGCCGTTCTGCATGCTTTGCTTCAAATCGAACACTTTCACTTCGCGGATCAGGCCGCCGGAGCTGGTCAAACCTTGCAGGTATTGCCAGACACGCTCGTTGCCACGGCACTCTTCCGGCACGATCAACAGCATCGAACCGTCAGGACGCGACAGCAGTTGGCTATTGAACAGGTAGGAACGAACGGCGTCTTCGACGGTTACCGCGGAACGCGGTACACAGACTGACTGAAATTTCCCACCGACTTTGGCGAGTTTGCTTTGCAGTTCGGCGAGCATCTGTTCGGTGTCGAGGAACGCGTCCTCGTGATAGAACAACACCTCACCGTTACCCACGGCGATCACGTCATTGTGGAATACACCCTGATCGATCACCGACGGATTTTGCTGTGCGTAGACAACGCCGTCTTCGCTCAGGCCGTGCAAGCGGACAACGGCCTGGGAGGCTTCCAGCGTCTGGCGCGCCGGGTATTTCTGCGGTGCCGGATAACGGGTGTCGAAAGCGCTACGACCGAATACGAAGAACTCGACGCCCGCTTCACCGTATTCACGGCAGAAACGGGTGTGGTTGGCGGCGCCTTCGTCACCGAACTGCGCCACAGCCGGCAAGGCCGCGTGATGCGCAAAGTGCTGCTGATCGGCGAACATGGCGCCCAGCACGCGGCTGGTGGTCGGGTGTTCGATGCTGCGGTGGTATTTGCAGTTGAGGTTGGCGGCGGTGAAATGCACGCGGCCATCCGCGGTGTCAGCACTTGGGCTGACCGTAGCTGCGTTGGCCACCCACATGCTCGACGCTGAGCAACTGGCGACCAGCAACGGCATAGCGTCTTTAGCGGCTTTCTCGATCACTTGCGCATCGGTGCCGCTGAAACCCAAACGCCGCAGTGAGGCCACGTCCGGACGTTCTTGCGGCGCCAGCACACCTTGCTGAAAGCCCATTTCCATCAGCGCTTTCATTTTCGCCAGGCCTTGCAGCGCAGCTTCCTTCGGGTTCGAGGACTGCTGGCTGTTGCTCTGGGACGCGACGTTGCCGTAGGACAACCCGCCGTAGTTATGGGTCGGCCCCACTAGACCGTCAAAATTGACTTCATAGGATTTCATCAGCGAGGCTCCACGAGAATCTGTTGTTATAGGCTTCAGTAACTAGATTTGAGACCGAGGCGCGGCCTTCGCCAGCAGGCTGGCTCCCACGGTGATTGCGTCGTACACAAAGTGTGTGAACACCACCGAACCTGTGGGAGCCAGCCTGCTGGCGATGGGCATCACGCCATCTTCACGCCAGGCGTCAAAGCTGCAGGCAACACCAGGCTCGGCGTTTCCAGCGAGGCCACCGGGTACGCGCAGTAATCTGCGGCGTAGTAGGCGCTTGCGCGATGGTTACCCGAGGCGCCGACGCCGCCGAATGGCGCGCTGCTCGCGGCACCGGTCAGCTGCTTGTTCCAGTTGACGATACCGGCGCGGCTTTCCAGCCAGAACTGCTGATAACGCGCTTCGGAATCCGACAGCAAACCGGCCGCCAGGCCATAGTCGGTGTCGTTGGCTTCGGCGATCGCGGCTTCAAAATCTGCGTAGCGGATCACTTGCAGCAACGGGCCGAACAGCTCTTCGTCAGGACGATCAGCCACAGCCGTCACGTCCAGAATGCCTGGAGTCAGCAACGCGGCTTGCGCCTGCGGCTGAGTCATTTCCAGTAAGGCCACTGCGCCATTGGCCAGCAAGTGTTCCTGCGCATCCATCAGCGCTTTCGCTGCGCCAAGGGAAATGACCGACCCCATGAAAGGAGCCGGCTGCTGATCAAACGCACCGACTTCAATCGTCGCGCAGACCGCCACCAGACGCGCCAGCAGCGTGTCGCCCCAGACACCCTGCGGCACCAGCAGACGGCGTGCACAGGTGCAACGCTGACCGGCAGAAATAAAGGCCGACTGGATGATGGTGTAAACAGCGGCATCGAGGTCCGCCACTTCATCGACCACCAGCGGGTTGTTGCCGCCCATTTCCAGCGCCAGGATCTTGTCTGGGCGACCAGCGAATTGCTGATGCAAATGGTTGCCCGTGCGGCTGGAACCGGTGAAGAACAGGCCGTCAATGCCCGGGTTCGCCGCCAGGGCGATACCGGTCTCGCGAGCGCCTTGCAGCAGGTTCAACACGCCTGCCGGCAAGCCGGCTTCGATCCAGCATTTAACCGTCAGCTCGGCGACTTTCGGGGTCAGCTCACTCGGCTTGAACAGCACGCTGTTACCGGCCAGCAGTGCCGGCACGATGTGACCGTTCGGCAAGTGGCCAGGGAAATTGTAAGGACCGAACACAGCCACCACGCCATGTGGCTTGTGGCGCAGTACCGCAGTGGCGTCGCCCAGAGGGCCGCTCTTCTCGCCGGTACGTTCGCGGTAGCTCTGCACCGAAATCGCGATCTTGTTGACCATGCTGGTCACTTCAGTCGCCGACTCCCACAGTGGTTTGCCGGTTTCCTCACCGATGCAGTGCGCCAGTTCGTCAGCCTTGCTTTTCAGTGCAGCGGCAAAGGCCTCAAGCACGGTAATGCGCTCGTCCAGCGTACGACGGGCCCAGCCCGGGAATGCCTGACGCGCGGCTTGCACGGCGGATTCAACCTGAGCCGCCGTGGCGCCTTCGCCGGCCCACAGCACTTGCTGGGTCACCGGGTTCAGCGATTGGAAGGCTTCGCCTTGGCCGGCCAGCCATTCACCTGCGATATATAGCGAATTCATTATTTCGACTCCCGGGCAGCAGACAACGCAACGGCGCGCACTTGATCGCCAGCGTTGAGTTGAAGGCGTTTGGCGGTCAGCGGATCAACCACCAACGTACCGGCCGCAAGGCGCGCTGGCGCGGCAGTCATTCGGCAGTCTTCGCGCTTGCGGTTGTGAATCAGGAAAGGCGTCGCGTCGTCACCTGGCGTGCCGATGGCCAACACCAGCGCCTCGCTGTCACGTACCGCGCGGATCTTGCCGGTTTCGCACTCGACGGCCGGGCCGGCGTCGAAGATGTCGACGTAGCCCTGGTAGCTGAAACCTTCACTCTTGAGCATGGCCAGCGCTGGCTCGGTGTCCGGGTGCACCTGGCCGATGACGTTGCGCGCGTCGGGCGACAGGAAGCAGGTGTACAGCGGAAACTTCGGCATCAATTCGGCGATGAACGCCTTGTTGCCCACGCCGGTCAGGTAATCGGCCTGGCTGAATTCCATCTTGAAGAAGTGACGGCCCAGGCTTTCCCAGAACGGCGAGCGCCCGGCTTCGTCAGACACTCCGCGCATCTCGGCGATGATCTTGTTGCCGAACAGTTGCGGGAACTCGGCGATGAACAGCATCCGTGCCTTGGCCAGCATGCGGCCATTGAGGCCGGTGCGGAAATCGGCGTGCAGGAACAACGAGCACAATTCCGAGTTGCCGGTCAGGTCATTGGCCAGGAACAGCGTCGGGATCTCGCGGTAGATGTTCAGCTCTTGCGAAGCGCTGACCGTCAGGCCGACCCGGAAGTTGTACCACGGCTCGCGCAGACCGACCGCGCCGGCGATGGCGGAAATCCCCACCACACGCCCCGTGTCGTCTTCGAGTACGAACAGGTAGTCCGCATCAGCGCGCCCGGCTTCGCCGCGAAAAGTCTTCTCGGCCCAGCCGACCCGATGGGCCAGACGTTCTTCGTTGGCCGGCAAAGTGGTCAGGCCGGTGCCGGTGCTGCGGGCCAGGTCGATCAGAGCGGGTAAATCGCTGCTGCGTACGGGACGAACGATCATGCTATCTCCTCAAACGGGCCGCTTGCGCCACCCGTGAAATTTCGCTGCTTTCCAGGCATTTCTTTCTGGAAATCCAAGCCGGCGTTAAACCGCCACCAGGCGCACGCTGGCACCTTCACCGACGCCCAAGGCTTCGGCCGCTTCCAGATCCAGGGTAACGGGTTTGCCTGGCGCGTAATCGAGCTCAAGCAACACGGCGCGGTAATCCTGCAACTGGGCATTGGCCACCAGGTACTGACGACCGGCACCTTTGACCGGCTCACCGATTTTCACCGGCACAACGCGGCTCTGGGCGATCGAACGGATCCCCGTCACACGTGCGTGCAAGGTCGGACCGCCGTCGAAAATGTCGATGTAGTGATCGGTCTCAAAACCTTCACGCATCAGGATGTCGAAGGTGATCTGCGCCCGTGGATGCACCTGGCCCATCGCCTCTTGAGCGGAGTCCGGTAGCAGCGGCACATAGATAGGGTAATGCGGCATCAGCTCGGCCAGGAACGTACGGCTTTTCAGACCGCAGAGACGTTCGGCCTCAGCGTAGTTGAGGTCGAAAAAGTTGCGGCCGATGGCATCCCAGAATGGCGAGTCTCCGTTTTCATCGCTGTAGCCGACGATCTCGGTCACCACGGAATCGGCAAAGCGTTCCGGATGGCTGGCCACGAACAGCAGGCGACCACGGGAGTTGAGCTCGGCCCAAGGCGACCCCACCAGCTCGCGCTGCACGTAGAAACTGGTCAGCAAACTGTTGCCGGTCAGGTCGTGGCACTGAGAGAGCACGTGAATCTTGTTATGAATCTTCAGCTCGCGGGAAGCGTGCACGAAAGTTTCATTACGGAAGCTGTAGAACGGCTCGGAATAACCCGCCGAGGCCACGATGGCCGAGCAACCGGCCAGTTTGCCGGTGGTCGTGTCTTCGAGGACGAAGAAATAGCTCTCTTCACCGTTGAAGCTGACTTCGGCAGCAAACGAGGCTTCGCTTGCGGCGATCTTGTCGCTCAGGCGTTCAACGTCATCCGGCAAGGAAGTGACACCAATCGGGCTGTCCGCAGCCAGACGCTGTACCTCGCCCAGAYCAGCCATTTGCGCGGGGCGCATCACCAGCATGGTGTCACTCCTTAATCTCAGAACTTACAAAAGAAAAAATCCCGGGCCATCCCTGAAACAAATCAGAGTCAACTGTGGGAGCTAGCCTGCTAGCGATAGCGTCCTGTCAGGCAACAATGATGTTGGCTGTCAGGCCCTCATCGCCAGCAGGCTGGCTCCCACAGCTTGATTCGGCCCGAAACAAAAATTTGGGTTCGACGCCTGAATCAGGCGTCGAAAGGTATATCAGGCTTGAGTCAGCTTAGCGGCAGCACGTTCGAAGCGGTCCAGACCGGCATCGATGTCCGCATCTTCAACCACCAGGCTCGGCGCAAAACGCACCACGTCCGGGCCGGCTTGCAGAATCATCAGGCCTTCACGTTCGGCGGCGTTGAAGATGTCTTTGGCCTTGCCTTTCCAGGCATCGCTCAGCACACAGCCGATCAGCAGGCCCAGACCACGGACCTCAGTGAAAAGACCGTATTGCTCGCCGATCTGCTCCAGACGCACCTTGAACTTGTCGTGCTTGGCGTTGACGCCGGCCAGCACTTCAGGGGTGTTGATCACGTCGATCACGGCTTCAGCGACCGCACACGCCAGCGGGTTACCGCCGTAAGTGGTGCCGTGAGTGCCGACGACCAGATGTTTGGCCAGGTCTTCGGTGGTCAGCATGGCTGCGATCGGGAAACCGCCGCCCAGGCTCTTGGCACTGGTCAGGATGTCCGGCGTCACGCCGTAATGCTGATAGGCGAACAGCTTTCCGCTGCGACCCATACCGGTCTGCACTTCGTCGAATACCAGCAGTGCATTGTGCTCGGTACACAGATCACGAGCGCCTTGCAGGTAAGCCAGTTCAGCCGGCAATACGCCGCCCTCGCCCTGGATCGGTTCCAGAACAACGGCGCAGGTCTTGTCGGAAATGGCAGCTTTCAGCGCAGCCAGATCGTTGTACGGCACGTGGGTGATACCGGTGATTTTCGGACCGAAACCGTCGGAGTACTTCGACTGACCACCGACGTTCACGGTGAACAGGGTACGGCCGTGGAAGCTGTTCAGTGCGGCGATGATTTCGTACTTCTCGCTGCCGTAACGATCGAAGGCGACGCGACGGGCCAGCTTGAATGCAGCCTCGTTGGCTTCTGCACCAGAGTTACAGAAGAACACACGCTCGGCAAAAGTGGCGTCGATCAGCTTATGTGCCAGGCGCAGAGCCGGCTCATTGGTGAACACGTTGGAGACGTGCCACAGCTTGTTCGCCTGCTCGGTCAAGGCACCGACCAGCGCCGGGTGCGCATGGCCCAATACGTTAACGGCGATCCCGCCGGCGAAGTCGATCAGCTCGCGGCCAGACTGGTCCCAGACGCGGGAACCGGCACCACGCACGGGGATGAAAGCGGCAGGCGCGTAGTTGGGAACCATTACCTGGTCGAAATCGGCGCGTTGTACCGCAGCGTGCTCAACGGACATCGGAGTCTCCTGAAGAGGAACACTCGCCTGAAACTGGCGAGCGATGGGGGGATTGTAAGGACAGTTTTCAGCCCGGCCTTGCCGCCAAGCGACAACTTCTTATAGCGCAAACCCCGGATTCAACCGGGTTTACGGCAATGCGACATATAGCGTCGCAAAGGCGCAGTTTAAACCGCCGGCACAGGTTATAGGCAGGCTTGTCGACCAGTGCGGTAAATATGTACCGCACACAATGCATCGTCGTCTGTTTTGCTTGGGTTCAAACCAATCGCTAAGGGACTAGCGCATGAACCAAGACGATTCTGAGTTCGACACACAACTGGACACCCACTTTCATCATCTTTACCAAAACCTGCCCGCGTGGGTCATGGAGTCATCAGCCGAAACACGCAGCGCCCTGAAAAACGCCAGCCTTCAAGTGCCCCACTGGCACGCCACCGCTACACGCCTGCAACATCAGGTGTTAAAAACCTCAAGCCAGACACATTGGACCCATCGAAACCGCCTGGGCTCAAAACTGGCAAATCTGCAAAACGCTCGGGATTTTGCCGAGTCGGTTCTGACGCCCGCCCTGAAAACCCGGTTCGACCTGGATATAGACGTCAAAACCACCTTTGTGCGCCTGTATATCCCTCGGACCACGTCCTGGTTTTCAATCAAGACTGGTGCCGCCCGCACATGGACAGTGTCGCTGCTCGATGCCGCACTGCACAATTTTCAGGCGTCAGAGGCCGAGGCCGATGCTTACGAACGCGCCTCCACCTTCATCACCGCCCCCTCTCCCACTGGACAATTCGATACCCTGCCGGAGGTCTCCCGAAAAATCACGGTTCAGGGTTTTACCCGGTTGTGCCGGGAGCTGGACATCGGAGGCCAGTACAACGCCTATCTCAAAGACAACCTGGGACTGACCAACCGGGTAGCCGGCGCCGCGTTGAAGTCACAGGTCGTTAATACAAACAAAGCCGCGCTCAGGTCCGCATTGCAACTGGCCCACGTGCGCCAGGACATTCCGGACGACGCCTATAACGCGATCTTCCGTTTGTTGGAGGGCCGCGCGGCGATGCCACTGGACGGTCATCCACTCCACTGTCACGACTTGACGATGATGTCTTCATCGCTGACCGGCATTCTCATCTTCGGCGCCAAGGCGGGCCGGGCCACCCAGCCCACAAGAATAATCGCCTATATTCCGGACGACCCGGAGCATCCACTCAAGCAATACCCCGACACCGTGGCGTTCATGACCGAGCTGACCCGCAAGCTTCGCGCGCCTGCCTATCAAACCTTCTTCAGCCGCTTCGTTGATCACGCAGAACGGGGGCATTTCTTCGCTGACCTCAACAGCCGCCTGCAAACCGTGACTTGGCATCAACACGTTCATGGCGACCCGTTACCAAGCTGGCGCGAAACGCCCATCGAAAAGCCTAACCTGCAATTTTCAATGACACCGTTCAGAGCGGGGCTATGGAATCACCTGTACCAACGACAACTGAACAAAATCATCAACGATGCCAGCACGCTCGCCGTCTCCACCGCTCGCGCCGATCAAGCTGCGCGATGGGCGCTGTGGGACGCCTTCAGTAATGTCGCCTCGACAATCCTTGAGGTGGCGACGTTCGTTGCCCTGCCCTTTGTGCCGTTTCTGGGCGAGCTGATGCTGGCCTATATGGCCTACCAGCTACTCGACGAGACGTTCGAGGGGATCATTGACTGGGCGCAAGGGCTGAAAAAAGAGGCGTTCGGACATCTGATCGGCATCGTCGAAACGGCGGTTCAAGTAGGGACATTCGCAGTGGGCGGCGCCATCGCCGCCGGTACATTCAGTCGCCTCATTTCCCGCGATAC
>NZ_JBFUKU010000087.1:0-19235 GCF_056400685.1 Pseudomonas sp. P5_A12
GGCATGGTGGACGAGCCTTGCGGGCGGGTGATGTGTTGCATGTGTCGGCGTTGAACGATCGTAGCGTCGGCGGGCAGCTGTCTGAAATCACGGAGTTGCCCGCCGTGCGGCAAATCCGCGTGATTTACGGCCCCCATGGCGCACCGGAATACTTCACTGAAAACTACATCGGCACCTTCTTCGCGACCCAATGGGAAGTGCATTTCAATTCCAGTCGAACCGGCGTGCGACTGATCGGGCCGAAACCGGAATGGGTGCGTGCCGACGGCGGTGAAGCGGGACTGCATCCTTCGAACATTCACGACAATCCGTACGCCATCGGGGCGGTGGATTTCACTGGTGACATGCCGGTGATCCTCGGCCCGGATGGCCCGAGCCTGGGTGGGTTTGTGTGCCCGGTGACGGTGATCGAGGCGGATCTTTGGCAGCTGGGGCAATTGAAGGCCGGGAACAAAGTGCAATTCATCCCCGTCGGTCTCCAGACT
The DNA here is from genome assembly GCF_056400685.1 of Pseudomonas sp. P5_A12. NCBI lineage: Bacteria > Pseudomonadati > Pseudomonadota > Gammaproteobacteria > Pseudomonadales > Pseudomonadaceae > Pseudomonas > Pseudomonas sp. P5_A12. The sequence goes on from NZ_JBFUKU010000087.1 coordinate 486, forward strand.
GCCCGCAACCTCGCCTTGAAATGGAACTCCCCCTGTAGGAGCTGGCTTGCCAGCGAAGAAGTTGATGCGGTGTCTGGACTGGCCCCTTCGCTGGAAAGCCAGCTCCTACAGGGGATTGTGTCGCCTGTGGTGTTGGATTTGGGTCAGGGGGATACGCGGCTGGTTGCACGTCTTTCCGGGGACACTCATCTGCTCCTTGAAATCGGCGCGCCGGAACTTGATCTTGTTTTACGCTTCCGCGCCCACGCCCTCATGCAAGCGCTGGAAAGCAAACACCTGCACGGCGTAATCGACCTCACCCCCGGCATCCGTTCGCTGCAAGTGCACTACCAACCGGAGCAACTGCCGCTGTCCGACCTGCTGGGCATCGTCGCTGGTGAATGGGACGCGGTGTGCGCCGCCAAAGACCTGCAAGTGCCCTCACGCATCGTGCATTTGCCGCTGTCCTGGGATGATCCGGCCTGCCAGTTGGCCATCGAGAAATACATGACCACCGTGCGCAAAGACGCACCGTGGTGCCCGAGCAATCTGGAGTTCATCCGCCGCATCAACGACCTGCCCAACCTCGACGAAGTGCAGCGCACGGTGTTCGACGCCAGTTATCTGGTGATGGGCCTGGGCGACGTTTACCTCGGCGCACCGGTCGCCACCCCGCTCGATCCGCGTCATCGTCTGGTGACCACCAAGTACAACCCGGCCCGCACCTGGACCGCCGAAAACTCGGTGGGCATCGGTGGTGCCTACATGTGCGTGTACGGCATGGAAGGCCCCGGTGGTTATCAGTTTGTCGGGCGTACCTTGCAGATGTGGAATCGCTACCGCGAGGTCGCCGCGTTCGACGGCAAACCGTGGCTGCTGCGTTTCTTCGACCAGATCCGTTTCTACCCAGTGAGCGCCGATGAACTGCTGCGCATCCGCAAGGACTTCCCGCTCGGGCGCTTTGAGCTGAACATCGAACACAGCCAATTGAACCTCGCGGATTACCAGGCATTCCTGGCGAAAGAAGCCGAGACCATCGCCGCGTTTCGCGATCAGCAACAAGGCGCGTTCAACGCCGAACGCGAGCGCTGGATCGCCAGCGGTCAGGCGCATTTCGACAGCGAAGAGTTGGCCCCGCAAGCGACCGAAGAGGCAGCGCTGGCCAGCGGTGAAATGAGCGTCGACAGCCACATCGCCGGCAACCTCTGGCAGGTTCAAGTGGAAACCGGCAGCCGCGTGGCAGCCGGTGATGTGCTGGTGATTCTGGAGTCGATGAAGATGGAAATTCCGCTGCTCGCGCCCATGGCCGGCGTGGTACGTGAGATTCGTGTGCAACCGGGTTCGGCGGTGCGTGCCGGACAGCGCGTTGTGGTGCTGGAAGTCGACTGAACCCATTTCGAAAAGGATTAACCCCATGAACATCAATCTGCAACTCGATGCCCTGCGCAGCGCTTACCGCGAAGGCAGCGCCACACCTCGAAAACTGCTTTCGAGCCTGCGCGACAAAGCCGCCGCGCTGAACCCGGACTATCACCTGTTCATCCACTTGCTCAGTGTCGAAGAACTGGAACCGTACCTCGCCGCCCTCGACGGTCGCGACATCGACAGTCTGCCGCTGTACGGCGTGCCGTTTGCGATCAAAGACAACATCGACCTGGCGGGCATTCCAACCACAGCGGCGTGTCCGGACTTTGCCTATGTGCCGGAGCAATCGGCGACCATCGTCGAGCAGCTACTGGCGCTGGGGGCGATCCCGTTGGGCAAGACCAACCTGGATCAATTCGCCACCGGCCTCAACGGCAGCCGGTCACCGTATGGCGCGTGCCCGAACAGCGTGTTGCCGGAGTATCCGTCGGGCGGTTCCAGCGCCGGGTCTTCGTTGGCGGTGGCGCTCGGCGTCGCGAGTTTTTCCTTGGGCACGGACACCGCGGGATCGGGGCGTGTGCCAGCGGGTTTGAACAATCTGGTGGGACTCAAAGCCACCAAAGGTTTGATCTCTACTGCGGGTGTGGTGCCGGCCTGTCGCACGCTCGATTGCGTGACGACCTTCACGGCGACGGCTCGCGAGGCCAGCCAATTGCTGGCGCTCACCGCACACCTCGACCCGCGCGATGAATACAGCCGCAGCAACCCTCAGTGGAATGACGGTGCGGCATTCGGTACGCCGCGCTCTTTCCGCTTCGGTTTGCCGCGCGCACAGGACCTGGAATTTTTCGGTTGCTCCGAAGGCCCACTGCTGTTTGGGGATGTCATCGACCAGTTCAAGGCGTTGGGTGGTGAAGCCGTCGAACTGGATATGTCGCCGTTTCTCGAAGCGGCCCGCTTGCTCTACGAAGGGCCGTGGGTGGCCGAGCGCTACAGCGTGGCCGGGGAATTGATGGAGCAAAATCCACAAGCGGTGCTGCCGGTGATTCAAGCTGTGCTGGCCAAGGCGCCAGCGGTGACGGGAGTGCAAACCTTCCGCGCGCAATACCGATTGCAAGCCTTGAAGGCGCTGTGCGACAAGGCCCTGGAAGGCCTCGATTGCGTGATCACGCCGACCATTGGCCGCCCGGTGACACTGGCGCAACTGGACGCAGAACCGGTGCTGCGCAATTCGGAACTGGGTTACTACACCAACTTCATGAACCTGCTTGATTACGCCGCCGTCGCCGTGCCCAGCGCTTTCATGGGCAACGGCCTGCCGTGGGGCGTGACGCTGTTTGGTCGAGCGTTTACAGATCAGTATTTACTGAGCGTGGCGGATGCTTTCCAGCGCCTGCAAGGTCTGACTGCGCCAGCGCCAACAGCGGTCGCACGTAATGATCGGGCGCGGCTGGTGGTGTGTGGCGCGCATCTGGATGGGCTCGCGCTGAACTGGCAATTGAAGCGGCGCGGGGCACAGTTGGTCGAGACGACGTTCAGCTCGCCGGATTATCAATTGTATGCATTGGCCGGTGGCCCGCCGTTTCGTCCGGGGATGGTTCGGGTGAAGGATGGTGGTGTGGCGATTGCGGTGGAGGTTTGGGAATTGCCGAGCAGTGAATTGGGCTCGTTCCTGACCGGAATTCCGGCGCCGCTGGGGTTGGGCAAGGTGCAACTGGCGGATGGACGCTGGGAGAGCGGGTTCATCTGCGAGGCGTATGGGTTGGAGGGGGCGGTGGATATCAGTCATCTCGGTGGATGGCGCGCTTACCTGAAAAATCTGCGCTGATCAGATTGTTCCCACGCTCTGCGTGGGAATGCCGCCCGGGACGCAGAGCGTCCCTTAGCGGACGTGACGCAGAGCGTCACAGGATGCATTCCCACGCAGAGCGTGGGAACGATCAGCCGCACAAATTTGAAGCAGTTATTTCCCGACAGTCCCATTAGAATGCTTGCCATCGTCTCACTCGCGTTATGAGTACCCCTTTATGAACCGGCCTGAACTCTGTCCGGCCTGCGGCGCGTCCAACGACTGCACCCTGGCCGCCCCGCAAACCGCTGATCGCGCCTGTTGGTGCTACGGCGTCAGCATCGACCCGGCCGTACTCGAAGCGCTGCCGCCGGAACTGCGCGACAAATCCTGCCTGTGCCCTCGCTGTGCGCAGGTCGAAGCGCAGCTGTAAGCACGCGCCCGGCCGATCACGTAAGATACGCGGCCCTTTTCCCTCCGATCCCTTGCCATGCGCGTTGACCGTTTCCTCAGCAACCTGCCGCGCTTCAACCGTAAGCAGGTACGCCTGTTGCTGGTGGAAAAGCGCGTGCGGATCGACGGAAACATCGTCAGCGACCCGCACGCCGAAGTGCTCGAATTCAGCCGCGTCGAAGTCAACGACGAGGTCCTGCAAGTCGGCAAGCCTGCGCGCTACTTCATGCTGCACAAGCCACCTGGCTGCGTCAGCGCCACCCGCGACCCGGAACACCCGACGGTCCTCGACCTGATCCATGAGCCGGGCAAGGACGAGTTGCACATTGCCGGTCGCCTCGACTTCAACACCACCGGCCTGATGCTGATCACCAACGACGGCAGCTGGTCGCGACGCCTGACCCAACCGCAAACCAAGTTGCCAAAGGTCTACTACGTCGAGACCGAGCAGGACATCGGGCCGGAGTACGCGCTGAAATTCACCGAAGGACTGTATTTCGCTTTCGAAGACCTCACCACTCAGCCCGCCGAGTTGGTGCTGCTGGGACCGAAGTCGGCGCGTCTGAGCATCGTCGAAGGCCGGTATCACCAGGTGAAGCGCATGTTTGGCCACTTCGACAACAAGGTCCTGCGCCTGCACCGCGAGCGCATGGGCCCGCTGGTGCTCGATAACGCGCTAAAACCGGGCGAGTACCGTGCATTGCGCACCGAAGAGATTCATTTGATCTAAGCAGGCGACCGCTCAGCAGAAGTTGTCGAACAATTTACCAATGGCTCTTGCACGAAGGCGTCTACCCTGCTTGAATCAGGTCGTCAGCCGAAATGTGACTGATGAGTCACCACATACCTCTAAGAAACTTTTTGCCGGTTAGAGAACCCTCAGGTTCCGCTTCAGACCGACAGACTGCCCGCCAATAATAATACCCGTCGACCTGCTGTTCCGGATCGACATGGGCTCCAAAAATTCCAGGCGTATGCCTACCTGTCACAAAGCTCGTGCAATCTCAGTTGCGCGCATACCCGCTTGCCAGGAGTCATATGACATGAGGCCAGAAATCGCTGTGCTGGATATACAGGGTCAGTATCGGGTCTACACGGAGTTTTATCGCGCAGACGCCGCAGAGAAGACCATTATCTTGGTCAACGGCTCGATGGCCACGACTGCGTCGTTTGCACAAACCGTGAAAAACCTCCATCCGCAGTTCAACGTGGTCTGCTACGACCAGCCCTACGCGGGCAGGTCCAAAGCCCACAACCTGCATGAGAAATTGCTGACCAAGGAAGTCGAAGGGCAGATCCTCCTGGAGCTGATCGACCACTTCGGCGCCGAACACGTGCTGTCGTTTTCCTGGGGCGGCGCCGCGACCCTGGTCGCCCTCGCCCATCGGCCACGACGGATCGAAAAAGCCGTGATCAGCTCGTTCTCTCCGGAGATCAACGCGCACATGCTCGATTACCTCGAGCGCGGCGTCGATTACCTCGGCAGCCGGGACGGCGACCGGGTCGGCAATCTGGTGAACAGCACCATCGGCAAGCACTTGCCGACCCTGTTCAAACGCTTCAATTACCGGCACGTCAGCAGCCTGGCCGATCATGAATACGGGCAGATGCACTTCCACATCAGCGACCTGCTGCACAGTGATCGCCAGTGCTTCTTCAAAGCCGCACAGAAAATCAACGTGCCAGTGCTGTTCATGAACGGCGAATGGGACGAATACACCGCCGCCGATGGCGCGCGATTGTTCGCCAACCACGTGCAGAACGCCACCTTCACGACACTGGAAGCGACCGGCCACTTTCTCGACATGGAACACAAAGCCGCCTGCCGAGACAGCCRCAACGCCCTGCTGGGGTTCCTGACACCATCGCAGCATGAGAGCCGAACGCGTTACCACTACGTCAAGGATCACCATGCACTGGCAATCTGAAACAGCGTCCTCGCGAGCAAGCCCCGCCCTACAGTGTTGAATGCATTCCTGTAGGCGCGTGGCTTGCCCGCGAAAGACCGCCTCGCGGTCTTTGGGCTGTTTCACCTGCGCTAAAGTCGTCTCGAGCAAAGAAAAACTTCATTTCCGCGCGCACATCTGGTACAAAGTCAGCCGCTCTGAGCGGGTGTCGTATAATGGCATTACTCCAGCTTCCCAAGCTGATAACGAGGGTTCGATTCCCTTCACCCGCTCCAATCGAATTTTGGTCTCACGTTGTTTTTTGACGGGAGATGCAGGTAAAAAAAAACCGGCCTTGATGGCCGGTTTTTTTGTATCTGGAATTTGTATTTCCACGCGAAATTAGCGTTTCTCCACAAAACCTATGTTTTATTAGCGTTTTTCTTGACCAAATAAAGAACTCATCAGCACCGATGCCCGAAATGATCAGATCAACGCGGAGACCGTGTAATGAACATTAAACCTATTCGCAGCCAAGAAGACCTGACTGATGCATTTGCTCGTGTGGAGCAACTGTGGGGTGCCGACATTGGTTCACCTGAAGGCGATGAGCTTGAAATTCTGGCGCTGCTTATCGAGAAATACGAAGACGAGCATTATCCAATGCCGCCCTCCGATCCGATTGAGGCCATCAAATTCCGCATGGATCAGCAAGGCCTGACCCCTCGTGATCTGGAACCGTTCATCGGTACGAGCGGGCACGTATCCGAAGTGCTGAATCGTAAGCGCAAACTGAGTCTGTCGATGATCAAGCGTCTGCACGATGGATTGAGAATTCCTTGCGAGAGTTTGCTCGCTGGTGCTGCCTGACGGGTGGCCAAGACGAAAAACCGGTCCTTAGTGACCGGTTTTTTTGTGGGCGGAATTTGTGTGGGCTGCCAGTCAACGCCTGCCAAATCAGGTGCCGATCACCCATTCACTGGTAGCACGAAAGTGGCCAACTTTCGAAAAGGCAACGTCCTACACGACACTGGGAATTGTCCGTACACTTGCGCATTGCTGTGTTTTTACCATGAAGTCTATAGTCGACCCGCGCCCCAACTGGCGTATTGGGTTTGGCGACTCGATTCCATGGTAYGGAAGCCTCCGAGGATTTCTCGGAGCGCTTTTGAACGCACTTGGCTGCCTCTTTTTTGGTGGCTGTGCGTGGGAGACCTTAGGGTCTGCCGGTTTTTACCATGGCCCGGTTCGCCAACCCGCGTACAGCTACCACCCTATTGTTTGGCGACGATTGAGTGGTAGGTCTTCTTCCTATCATGGTGATCACTTATGAATGAATACATGGCTCTAACCAGCAACGCCGACGATTTACCCTCGCTGTTCGTCAACACCACCCAACCGCTGCACTCTCTGCTCAGCACGGCCAGTTACAGAATTCGGGCCGTGACGCAGATCCTCGAAAACCTCGCCATGCGAGGTGACATCACCACCGACTCGGTCATCCTCAGCGATTTTGCATTGCTCTGCTGCGTGCCTTTGCGCGACGGTTGCGATGTGCTGGATGTCATCGCTCGACGCATGGATGCGGAACCATCCTGACGTGATAACGGGCGCCTTTCGGGGCGCCCTTTGCGTTTCGTGGCCGACTATTGTGACGTATCACTGTGGCGAGGGAGCTTGCTCCCGCTTGGCTGCGAAGCGGCCCCTCTTCACCCAAAAAGAAGGGGACTGCTGCGCATTCCAACGGGAGCAAGCTCCCTCGCCACAGGTTCAGTGGGTTCTTACCGAGTCGCGACAATAAACAACCGCGGAAACGGCAACAGCACCGAACCATCGCTCAACGCCGGATAAGCCTGCTCGATCGCAGCGTGGTATTGCTTGAGGTATTGCGCCTTTTCCGCCTCATCCAGCGGTTCAAGAAATGGCCGCAAACCGCTGCCCTTGAACCACTCGACCACGCCCGAGGCACCGCCCGCCAGCGGATGATGGTAGGTGGTGCGCCACACATCGACTCGCGCGCAGTGAGGTCGCAGCATCGAGTAGTAATCGCTGGCACTCGCCATTTCCGTGCGTTGTCCGGCGGCGTCCGCCAGTTTGCTGGCCCACGGGCCCTCGGCGGCCACTTCGCGCATCAGGCGATGGGATGGCTCGTTGAGGTTGTCGGGCATCTGAATGGCCAGGCTGCCGCCCTGGGTCAGTCGAGCGGCCAGCGACGGCAGTAACGTCGCGTGATCGGGTAACCATTGCAACACCGCGTTGGCGAATATCACGTCGAACGGGCCGCTGTCGCTCCAGATGCCGATATCAACGGTGTCGAACTGCAGGTTTGGCAGGCGCTTGCGAGCGGCTTCAATCATGTCGGTCGAACTGTCGACACCACGCACCGTGGCGCTGGTGAAGCGCTCGACCAGCAATTCGGTCGAATTACCGGGGCCACAACCGATGTCGATGGCCGAACGCGCGTCCACGGGCGGGATGGCGGCAAGCAGGTCGCGCGCCGGGCGGGTGCGTTCATCTTCAAAAGCGACGTATTGTTTGGCGGACCAACTCATTGCGTTCTCCTGTCGGTATGTTGTTGTGGGCCAGTGGCGAACAACCGGTCCGATACGATACCTCGGCAGGGGCTACCTACCCTATCCCACCTTTGGCCAACGCAATCGTTGGTCGGTTGAAATAAGACTCGCTGACTAGACCCGTCGAGTAGCAGCTGGCGAAGCCTGCGTCCGGCTGCGYAGCAGTCGTGAAATCATGCGACTCGGTGTTTCAGGGAGACCGAGAACTCAGGATTTACGACTGCTRCGCMGCCGGACGCAGGCTTCGCCAGCTGCTACAAAACCCGTGTCGCTGTTGAATGCAGGAATGAAAGTAGAATTTTCAACACGCCGTTGCTGTCTGAAATTCAGGCGCATTCTTATAAGGAACACGGCAATGAAATTCGCAAAAATCTCGCAGAAACTCGCCCTGTGGGCCGGTAGTCCCAAGACGTTTATGGCGGCGCTGATTCTTATTGCTGTGTGGGGCTTGAGCGGGCCGATTTTTGGCTTCAACGACACCTGGCAACTGGTGATCAACACATCCACCACGATCATCACGTTCCTGATGGTATTCCTGATCCAGAACACCCAGAACCGCGATACCGACATCCTGCATTTGAAAATCGATGAGTTGCTGCGGGTGAACAAGGAGGCGAAGAACGCGATGCTGGGGCTGGAGGTGCTGGACCTCAAACAATTGGAGGCGCTGCGCAAGTACTATCGCGCCATGGGCGAAAACGAGGTGCATGACCTGGCGGGGCTGGCGTCGTCGAGCCATCACAAACAAAATTTGAATGAGTGCTGAGCAAAAAAACGGCGCGTGATGTGAACGCGCCGTTTGCTTTAAAGGCCGCTAGCGGCCCGCTTGCAACGCCCTGGCCATTTGCAGATGGTTTTGAAGTTTGGGCAGGTTTTCTTCAGCGAAGGCTTTGATTTCCGGCACGTCGGTGCTCTGCGCTTCCTGCTGAAGTTGTTCGATGGCTGCCTGGGTGGTTTTCACCTGACTCGCGGCGTAGGCCTGATCAAAGGTTGCACCGTCCAGCACTTGCGGCATCAAGGCTTTGGCCTTCTCGACCACTTCCTCCCGCGGGGCTACTGGCAAATCCAGTTGTTTGGCGATTTTTGCCAAGTGCTGGTTAGCTGTAGTGCGGTCGTTGATGACGACGATGGTGTAGTCCTTGACCTCTTTGGATTCGGTTTTCTGGTGTGCCAGGCGGCTGGCGTCAATGTCGGCCATGCTTTGGGCCGAAGTCTCGTTGATGAATTCTGCGGGGGACTGGGCAAAAGCGCTGCTGGCACAAAGGCCCAGTAACGTGACAAAACCTGCATGACGTATTCGGGTGGCCATCCTGTTCATGGTCGCGCCCTCCTTGTAAAAAAATTCAAGCGGGAGCTTGCGCCCCCGCCTCTCAATCACCACCACTACTTGGATTTCTGACCACCTTTGCGGCCCATTTCGGGTTTCGAAGAGTCTTTATCAACAGTCGTGGTGGTAGTTTTCCCACCTTTCCGACCGGCTTCAGACGCCTTCGTTCGATCGTTGGCGAAGTTTCCCGAGTTCGAGTTTCTTGAGTTAGGCATGATTCTCTACCTCTTGGTTATGACCCAGGCGAGCAACAGCCCGCCTAAAATCAGAATCGACGAGCCCCAAAAGGTTTAGAAAAGCTGAAAACGCAGCGACGAACGGCGGCGCAGTTTCAGACTTCGAGCCGCAGATGATGCTGGCGTTTAGCGGTGTACATGGCCTCGTCGGCATGCCTGAGCAACTGCTGTTCTTCGGTGCCGTGTTCAGGGAAATGGGCGACACCGATGCTGATATGGATGTTCAGGTTGTGCCCGTCCAGACGCAGCGGCTGCGCCAGTACCTGAAGGATTTTTTCCGACACCCTGCCGGCGTCTTCCGAAGCGTGGATGCTGTGCAACAACACCACAAACTCGTCGCCGCCGATGCGTGCCACGGTGTCAGTTTCGCGTACGCAACCCTTTAGTCGATTGGCCACCGCTTGCAAAAGCATATCGCCCACCACATGGCCGTGCGTGTCGTTGACGTCCTTGAAACGATCGAGGTCGACGTAAAGCAATGCCATTCGCCCGCCATCTGCCCGAGCCAGCGCCAATGAAGCCTTGAGACGATCACGCAACAGCCCGCGATTGGGCAGTTGAGTCAGTTGGTCGTACTGCGCCATCTGCTGCAGCCTGGCATGCAATTGCTTGCGCTCGATGGCCGTCGCGACCTGCGCGCAGACGTATTGCAACAGCTCCTTGTCCTGCTCCGTGTAGCGCTCGCCCCCCAGTACGCTTTTGACGATGAGCGCGCCGATGGTGCCGTTTTTCGAGTTCAGTGGCACACCCAGCCAGCACTGCGAATTCGGGCCTTCGACCGACATCTCGAAGCCTGCGTGCGAATAGTCCTGTTCCGGGGTCAGTAAAATCGGCTGACCGCTGCGGATCACTTCCGTACACAGGCGCCCGGTCATGGTGCCTGGCAGCTCGGGTTGCAGTTCATCGTCGCCGACGTGATAAGGGAAATTCAGCTGCCCGCAGTGTTCGTCATACAGCGCTACGGAGAAACTCAGCGCGGGCAGCCATTCGCCGATGATCAAGTGAACGCGTTTGAACAACGTCAGTAAATCTTCCGCCGCGTGGGCCGCTTCGGAGATCGCATACAACGCCGCTTGCCGAGATTCGGCCTGCTTGCGTTCGGTGATGTCCCGGGCCACGGCGATACGCAGCTGATCGACTTCCGACCAGCGCGCTGTCCAGAGGATATGCACCACTTGGCCGTCCTTGCGCAGGTAGCGGTTTTCAAAATTGAACTGGGGCTCACCGCCCATAATTTCCTTTGCGGCGTCGAGCGTGCGCTGGCGATCGGCAGGATGCACCAGATCGATCATCGACTGGCCGATCATCTCGTCGGGGGTGTAACCGAAAATGCGCTCAAAAGCCGCACTGACAAATACGAAGCGACCTTGCTTGTCGACCGCACACACGGCGTCCAGTAACAGATCGATGTAGCTCGCCAGCGGCGCGGAGTTTCTGTTTGCCATGGAGACCTGCTCTGGATTCAAGCCTTGTTCGTGACCAGCCCCGGCAACGCATGCACCAGGGCGTTAATGGCAAAACCGATAAACATGACTCCACACAACCGGGTGATCGCCAGTTCGTGACGCTGATACAAGGTCCGAACCTGCCGCGCACCGACGATRCCGATGAGGATAGCGTAGGCGATCAGGCCACCGACGAAGCTCAGGACAATCAACCACGGCAACATCGACCAATGCAGCAGCTCCGCGCGGCTCGACAATAGCGCCGTGAACGTGGCCACCGCCACCGGGTAAGCCTTGGGATTGGTCAGACCGAACAAAATGCCGTGCCAGAACGGCTGGCGAGCCGGGCCTTGAGGCGCCTCGGCACTGCTGCGTTTCGCCCGCACGGCACGCATACCGAGCCAGAACAAATAGAGACCGCTGAGCACGCCCAAGACATCGAACGCTGTGCTGCCGATTTCCCGCGCACCGACAATCGCGATCAACGCGGTGCTGCACCAGACCACATCCCCGAGCAAATGCCCGCACAAAAAACCCGCCCCCGCCCGCCGACCGCGCGCTGCGCCAATGCCGAACACCGCCAACACACCCGGCCCCGGCGTGATCCCGTAGATGAAGCCCGAGGCGAGAACAGCCATTAGCAGCGATGGGGTCATCGGGAAATCCTTTTGAACTGTTTGGCGAATGGGCACCAGTCTATCTCAGGTCCCTGCGCCTGAACTTACTGATCGTCGAAGAACTTCATCCCGGCATAAGGCCGCTGCCGACAGGCTGCCAGCCGTGATGCCAGATCCCCGACATGCGCTTCAAGCTTGTGGCCGTCCGGGTCGAGAAAATAGAACGAAGCACCTTCGCTGCGGTTGTCGCGCCATTCCTGTACGTTGGCGGATCGCAAGCGTTCGACGAACATAGGGAAATCCGCTGCGTTGAGGCTGAAGGCGTAGTGGGTGTAGTCGGCGGCGGGCTCGGACTTGCGCAGTGGATCGAGGGAAAGGCACAGCCAGAACCCCGGGAGCGAGAGGTAAGCGCCTGTATCCCAAGTCGCCTCGAGGCGCAGTTGCAGCTGTTTTTGGTAGAACGTCACGCTGCGGTTCAGGTCTGTGACGGCGAGGGTCAAGTGGTTGAGGCCGGTTAGCAATTTCGTTACCTCAATCGTTAAACGATAGGCCGGTGGCAGCGTAGCCACGCACTATCCCCTCCCCAATCCGCCCATTCAACCAGTTCAACGCCTGATCCCCGCCCCGCCGCTTGTGCCACACCAGCACAAACGTAAACGACGGAATATGAAACGGCGGCGGCACCACCATCAACGACCGCTCATCAATGTCTCGCAGTCCACGCGAAGCCACAGTCAGAATCAAATCAGTGCCGCTGATGAATTCTGGCGCAACGCTCCAGTGCGGCAGGCTGACGGCAACGCGACGGCGCTCGCGCAATGCCGTCAGAGCCCGTTCGATTTCCGGGGTGCCGCTGCCGCGCATTTCCAGCAGGACATGCGGACGCGCGAGGTAGGTTGGCAGGTCGAGGATGCCGTCAGTCGGCAGGCTGTTGCGGTCGACGAGGCAGGCGTAGTGCTCCTCGAACAAGGGCGTGCTGCGTAACTCGTTTGGCAACTCTGGAAAGACGCCCGCCGCAACGTCGATGTCGCCGTTGAGCACACCATCAAGCATGCCTTCGCGGCTGGCGTGGCTGATTTGCAGGTCGATCCCCGGCGCCTCCCGGCGTAAGGTTCGAATCAGCCCAGGCAAGATAATAGCGGCGCCGTAGTCCGACATCGCCAGGCGAAAGGTGCGCTTGGCGGTGGCTGGATCGAAGGTGTTCGGCGCCAGCAGCGATTGCACCTGGGCCAGGGCTTCGGCCAGCGGGACGATGAGTTCCAATGCTCGTGGAGTTGCGACCAGCCCCGCACCCGCGCGCACCAGCAATGGATCGCCGAGCAGGTCACGCAATCGCGCCAGGGCATGGCTGACCGCCGGCTGACTCAGGTGCAGACGCTCCGCAGCGCGGGTCACGTGCTGTTCGCTGAGCAAGGCGTCGAGGATCACCAGCAGGTTGAGGTCGATGCGCCTTAGATCATTCATCTGATGCATGTCCTGGATAGCAATCTGGAATTTAAATCTGCGCGACGAATACTCTAGAGTCCAGCAAAACCTGTTGGAGAATGACCATGAGTACGTTGCAGTGGGCCGGTCTGTTGTTGCTGGCCGTGATTGCCGGGGCGGTGGTGCCCTTTCAGAGCGCGATCAACGCCAACCTCACGCGTGGGTTGGGCCATCCGTTGTGGGCGACGCTTGCGTCGTTGCTGGTGAGTATTGCGGTGTTGTTGCCGATTATTGTGGCGCTGCGTTTGCCATTGCCGTCCCTGGCATTCATTAGCAAGGCGCCGCTGTGGATGTGGGCTGGAGGGGCGTTTGGGGTATGTTTTATTTCGTTGGCGCTGATGCTATTGCCCAAGCTTGGGGCGTCGGGGTTTATTGCTTTAGCGCTGGCGGGACAGGTGATGGCATCGCTGGTGCTGGATCACTTCGGGTTGTTTGGGTTGGTGGAGCGGCAGATGACCTTGCCACGGGTGATTGGGGCGGTGTTGTTAGTAGCGGGAGTAGCGCTGATTCAGTTCAGTGGGACGCCTGCCAAGGGTTTGGTAGCGGCGGGTTGAGGGAACAACTGGCAGTGAGATGTTAACTGTCAGGCCGCCATCGCGAGCGGGCTCGCTCCCACCTTTGATCGGCGGCGTGGCACAGATCGAGTGTGGGAGCGAGCGAGAGTGTCAGATTTTTTGTGTGCGGGCCGGTAATGGCCTGCCGTTAGGCAGGCCTTCATTTCACCAGGTTGGCCTGATGAATCGATCTCCGTACAAAACCGCAAACTGATTCATTGCGCTCTTCCAGTCATGGGCCGGACTGCCCCAATTGGCGGTGATATTTTGCAGTGCCAGCCAGATCAGCTTCGTCGCGGCATCATCGGTTGGAAAGTGTCCTCTTGTCTTGATGATCTTGCGCAACTGGGCGTTGATGCTTTCGATGGCGTTGGTGGTGTAGATCACTTTTCGGATGGCTGGCGGGAAGATGAAAAACGGGATGACTCGGTCCCAGGCACGCCGCCAGGCAGCAGCCACCGTTGGATATTGTTTACCCCAAGGTCCAGATTCGAAGGCAGCTAAAGCCTGCTCGGCAACTTCAGCATTGAGCGCCTGATAGATCGGCTTCAGGGCTTTGGCCAGTTCGCGACGCTTGTCCCACGCAGCGTAATCAAGGCTATTACGGATCAAGTGGACGATACAGGTCTGCAAAGTCGCCTGAGGAAACACTGCACTCAAGGCTTCTGGCATGCCTTTAAGCCCGTCAGTGACAGCAATCAAAACGTCTTCGACGCCTCGGGTCTTGAGGTCATTGAAAACCTTCATCCAAAACTTGGCGCCCTCAGTGTTCTCAATCCAGATACCCAAAATATCTCGGGTGCCGTCCGGCAATACGCCCCRCGCCAAGTAGATTGCCTTGTTGCGTACCACCCCTTCGTCACGGATTTTGACCCGCAGCGCATCAAAAAAAATGACGGGATACATGGGTTCAAGGGGCCGTTGCTGCCAGGTGCTGACTTCTTCCAGAACAGCATCGGTGACCGAGCTGATGAAGTCATGGGAGACGTCTGTCCCGTATTGCTCCGAGAGAAATGCCCGAATCTCACGAACGCTCATGCCGCGGGCATACATGGCAATGATCTTGTCATCGAAGCCTGTAAAACGGCGCTCGTGCTTGGGGATCAGGATGGGAGCAAAGCTGCCATCGCGGTCTCTGGGAATGTCCAGGCGCAGCGGGCCGTCGTCAGTCAGCACGGTCTTGCTGCTTTTACCGTTACGCTGGTTGCTCGACTCCTCAGGGCGCTCCGCGCCCTGAGGATAGCCAAGGTGGTGGCCGAGCTCGGCACCCAAGGCTCGTTCAATCAGCGCCTTTTTGAACGCCATCGAAGCATCTTGAATAGCCTCGGCACTCATTGGGCCGCTGACGAACTGGTCGATCAGCTCTTTGGGAATGGATGGAAGGTCACGCTGGGCCTCACGGGCCGGTTTCTTTTTGGTCGGCATACATGCACCTCTTCAACATGTTATGCCCGAACACAAAATTTATGACAGTCCCGAGCGAGCCTGCTCGCGATAAGGCCCGCCCATCCAATCGAAAATAATCAGACCGCCCCGCGCAAATGCTCAAACAACATCCGACTCACCGGCGACAACCCCGTTTCATCCCTCACCACAATGATCAACGCCCGATCCGACCACTCATCCGTCAACGGCACCGCGTGCAGCCCCAACGCCCGGCCAAACAGTTCATAAGCCTTCTGCGGTAAAATCCCGATGCCCATGTTGGCCTGGACCATCCGGCACATGGCATCGAAACCCGGCACATGAATGCGCAACCGCAGCACTTTGCCCGCCTCGCGCGCCGCGGCATGGGTGCGCATGTTGATCGAACTGGCGGCATGCAAACCGACGTAATCGCTGTCCAGCGTGTCCGCAAACGCCAGGCTCGAACGGCTCGCCAACGGATGATCGGGCAACATCAACACCATCAGCTTGTCCTGCCGGTACAACACGCTGTGCAACCCTTTGATGTCGCTGTCGATGGAGCAAATGCCAAGGTCCGCCACACCGTCCAGCACCCCCTGAATCACCCCGCCGCTGGGACGTTCTTCGAGGTCGGTCTTGACCTGGGGATGACGCTCGGAAAAGTCCCGCAAGTCTTCGGGCAAAAACTGAATGATCGCCGACAGGTTAGCGAGCATGCACACATAGCCGCGAATGCCGTGGCTGTGCTCGCCCAGTTCAAGGCCCATTTTCTCAACGTTGAACAGCATTTGCCGGGCATGGTGCAGCAAGGTTTCGCCGGCCGGCGTCAGGGTCATGCCTTTGGCCTGGCGCACGAAAAGACTGATCCCCAACGCCTCTTCCAGCTCCATCAAGCGCTTGCTGGCCGCTGACACCGCAATGGCTTCACGCGCGGCGGCACGGGTCAGCGTGCCTTCTTCGTGGACAGCGACGAACAGCTGGAGGGTAATCAGGTCGAGACGGCGGATCAGGCTTTTTTGCAGCATGGCTCGATGACTTCTATTCGGCTGAATGGGCAGGATAACCGGGTTTTGCCCCACATCCACACCGCCATCGCCCTACACATAAATCTCTTGTAACACTCAACCGAAGCGGAATCGGCCGATTCAGCGGCAATGTCGCACTCTGTAAAGTCTGGCAACACACACGGACGGCTTCACCACTCAAGGACAGACACAACAAATGGACCAGACAACGCACGCGGCAAATACCTTCACCAACTATCGAAAACTGATCGCGCTGGCCGATCACCACTGGGAAACCGCAGAAGCCGGGAAAGTCGCCGGATTGAATGTCGACATCAGAAGCAGCAACCGCATGGTTGACCAGCACGGACGTGCCTTCCATCACTTCTGCACCACCTCATACCTGGGCCTGGATCACCATCCCGATCTGCTCGACGGCGCCATGACCACCTTGTGGGAAACCGGCACCCTGCGCGTCGCCAATTCAAAAAACCGCTGCAAACTGGCGATCCTCGAACAGTACGAAACCGAGCTGTCAGCATTGTTCGGCGCCACATGCCTGAGCACCCTGTCATGCAGCGCGGCGAGTACCGGTATCCTGCCGCTGCTGGCCAGCGGCGTGTTCACCGAGAACCGGCCGCCGGTGATGGTGTTTGACCGGTTGGCGCACGACTCGATGAGTCACCTCAAAGCCGCCTGCGCCGACGAAACCAGGGTCGTGACCAGTCCGCACAACGACATGGATTTTCTGGAAACCCAGTGCCAGCAACACACCAGGGTCGCGTATGTTGCCGACGGTGCGTACAGCATGGGCGGGGTCGCCGACCTGGACAGTCTTTTGTACCTGAAAGATCGTTATGGGTTGTTTCTCTACCTCGACGACTCCCACGCACTGTCCACCGTTGGCACATTCGGTGCGGGTCTGGTGCGCCCCAGGTTTCAGGTCCTGGAAGATGACGGCCTGATCGTTGCGTCATTGGCCAAGTCCTTTGGCGCCAGCGGCGGGTTGGTGATGCTGGGTAATGAACGGCAGAAAAAGCTGATTCAACGCTACGGTGGCCCCGGCAATTGGTCGCAAAGCCTCGACAGTGCCGCGATCGGTGCGGGCAGAGCCTCCATCCAGTTGCATCAAACGCCGGCATTTGCCGCGTTACAGGAAAAACTTCAGGTTAATATCCGGCTCTTTGACAGCCTGATCCGAACCGCACAGCACGGCAGCATCATGGCGATTCGCTTGGTCCACTGCGGTGAAGCGGCGCTGGCCAATCGCATCGCTATCGAATTGGCCAACCTCGGTTTCTTCACCTCGGCGGTGTTCTTTCCGGTGGTCGCCCAAGGCAAGGCTGCTCTGAGAATCACTTTGCGGGCGGACATGGAACCGATGCTGATCCGCCACTTTTGTCAGCTCGTCACTGAGCTTTTATGCACAACCGCCGGGGTCGTCGGCGACTGAACACCAGGGAAGATGTCATGAAGAGCCGCACCACCCTCCTCGTCACCTGCAGCACGGTATTTCTCGCTCAATTGGGCATGAGCATTTACCTGCCGGCGCTGCCGGAGATGGCTCGGGATCTGTCCGCCGACGCTTCGCAGGTGTCCTGGGGCCTGGCGGTGTACTTGATCGGGATGGCGCTGCCGATGTTGTTCTGGGGCAGCCTCGGTCAGCGCATCGGTCGCAAACCGGTACTGCTCGCGGCGCTCGGCATTTATGGGCTGGGCAACCTTGCCCTGCCGCTGGGCCAGACACTTGAAGCGTTCCTGATGATTCGACTGATTCAGGGCATCGGCGCCAGCGGAATTTCGGTGATGGCCCGGGTGCTGATCCGCGATAGCTTTCGCGGCGATCTGCTGGCGAAGGCGTTGTCGTGGATTTCGATTTCGTTCGTGGTGGCATTGGGTATCGGCCAGTACCTGGGGTCGGTTATTCAGGTGGCGCTGGGCTGGCCAGCGATTTTCTATCTGTTGGGGGGCGCGAGCCTGTTGATGGCGACGGTTGTGGCGCGGGTCCCGTTTGCTGTGCTGGCCGAGGACAATGTCCAGTCGTCTGCGTGGCCAAGTTACGGGCGCATTCTGCGCGATCGTGCCTTCCTGCTACCGGCCCTCACCGGCGGCCTCGGTTATGGGGTGATCGTCGCCTTCAACACCGCCGCGCCGCTGATTCTGCAAGGTCCGTTCAATTGGTCGGCGGTGGAATACGGACTGCTGGGCTGGTCGATCAGCGCGGCGTATTTTCTGGGAGCGTTGGCGGTCAATGGCTTGGTACTGCGCACCGGTCAGCGCCGATTGATGGCGGCCGGTGTCGGGCTGGTGYTGGCCGGCAGCGCGGTGATGTTATTGGGCAGCGTCGTCGGTACCTCCATTGCGCTGCTGTTCTGGTTGCCCTATTGCGTGGCGGTGTTCGGGCAGTCGCTGACGTACCCGATCAGCCTGTCGCTGGCCAATGACGGTTCACCGGTCGGCGGCGCTTATGCGATGGCCCTGAGCGGCTTTATTCATCAACTGATGGCGGCCGTGATTGGCGGGATCGCCAGCCTGATTGCCAGTCCGCAGGCATGGCCGCTGTCGCTGTTGTGCACGTTGCTGGCGGTGGGCGCGATGCTCTGCGTGATGCTCGCGCCGGGTCGCCAAAA
>NZ_JBFUKU010000088.1:0-19221 GCF_056400685.1 Pseudomonas sp. P5_A12
GACCTGACCGACGAGACACCGGAAGAGTTGAAAAAAGAACGCCTGAACGCCCTGCAACATCGCCTGAACCAGCAGGGTTTCGAGATCAGCCGACAAATGGTCGGTTCGATCCAGCGGATTCTGGTCACCGATTATTCGAAAAAGGACCCCGGCGAACTGCAAGGCCGGACCGAGAACAATCGTATCGTCAACTTCCGTTGCGACAATCCGACCCTGATCGGGCAGTTCGCCGACGTGCACATTGACGCCGCACAACCGCACTCGTTGCGGGGCTCGCTGATCCAGTAACACCAATTTCAATTCAATAGGGATCAAATGTGGGAGCTGGCTTGCCTGCGATAGCGGTATAACAGGCAACATCTCTTTTGGATGTGAGTCCCTCATCGCTGGCAAGGCCAGCTCCCACAGTGGAGCTGCTTTGTTCTCGAGAGCAGGTTCATCCATTTAAGAGCTTTCGCACCCAGCCCACTGGCGTTATCCTTGATTTCATCTTAATTGCCCCAGGGCGGCTAAATACGACCTTGAACGCACCCATAGAACCACATCGTTTTATCCTCGAGCCCTTTGAGGCTCGCCGTTTCGCCAATCTGTGCGGGCAATTCGACGAGCATTTGCGCTTGATCGAACAACGCCTGACCATCGAGATCCGCAACCGCGGAAACCAGTTCGAATTGATCGGCGAGCCCAAACACACCACCTCCGCGGAAAACCTTCTGCGCCGCCTGTACCGGGAAACCAAAGGTACCGAGCTGTCGCCGGACATGGTTCACCTGTTCCTCCAGGAATCGGCCGTCGAAGAGCTGGACAATGTGTCCCCATCCGAACCCTCCGTAGCCCTGCGCACCAAAAAAGGCATGATTCGCCCTCGCGGCTTGAATCAGCTACGTTACGTGAAGGAAATTCTCGGCAACGATATCAACTTCGGCATCGGCCCTGCCGGTACCGGCAAGACCTATCTGGCCGTTGCCTGCGCCGTAGACGCGCTGGAACGTGAGCAGATTCGCCGCATCCTGCTGGTGCGCCCGGCGGTTGAAGCTGGCGAGAAACTCGGCTTCCTGCCCGGCGACTTGTCGCAGAAGATCGACCCGTACCTGCGCCCGCTCTACGACGCCCTCTACGAAATGCTCGGCTTCGAACATGTCGCCAAGCTGATCGAACGCCAGGTCATCGAAGTTGCGCCGCTGGCCTATATGCGCGGGCGCACGCTGAACAACAGTTTCATCATCCTCGACGAAAGCCAGAACACCACCGTCGAGCAGATGAAGATGTTCCTGACCCGAATCGGCTTTGGCTCCACCGCGGTCATCACCGGTGACATTACCCAGGTCGACCTGCCGAAAGGCACCAAGTCCGGGCTGCACCATGTGATCGAGGTGCTCAAAGACGTGCCAGGTATCAGCTTCACCCATTTCATGCCCAAGGACGTTGTGCGCCATCCACTGGTGCAGCGCATCGTCGAAGCCTACGAGCGCTTCGAAAACCGCGTGGCTGAAGAAGCCCCCAAGGACCACCGCCGCGATGCTTGAGCTTGATCTGCAACTGGCGACACAAGCGCCCGCCCCCAGCGAAGCCGAGTTCCGCCAATGGTGCGAACTGGCCCTGCGCCAACGCACCGCCGATTCGGAGATGACCATTCGCCTGGTCGACGAAGAAGAGGGCCGCGAACTGAATCACACATGGCGGCAAAAGGATTACGCCACTAACGTTCTATCGTTCCCCGCCGATGTACCCGACGAGTTTCTGGATATCCCGCTGCTGGGCGATCTGGTGATCTGCGTGGCCGTGGTGGAGCGTGAAGCGGCCGAACAAGGCAAGGAACTGAAGGCCCATTGGGCACATCTGGTCACTCACGGCTGCTTGCATCTGCTGGGTTACGACCATATTGATGACGATGAAGCCGAAGAAATGGAAGCACTGGAACGAACGTTGCTTGCAGAACTGGGCTATCCGGACCCGTACGCGGACGACGAAACCGAAACACCCCCTATTGTTACAACAAAGGATTCAGAGTAATCGCTATGAGCGAAGATCGATCGAGCAACGGGCAGAAGTCTTGGCTGGGTAAGCTCACCCAGGCTTTTGCCCACGAGCCGAAAAACCGCCAGGAGCTGCTGGAGCTCCTGCGCGATGCACACCAGAACAAACTGTTGGACAGCGAAGCGCTGGCCATCGTCGAAGGCGCCATCCAGGTTGCGGACCTGCAAGTACGGGACATCATGGTCCCGCGCTCGCAAATGGTCAGCATCAAGGCAACCCAGACCCCTCGCGAGTTCCTGCCCGCCGTGGTTGACTCGGCCCACTCCCGCTACCCGGTCATCGGAGAAAGCCATGATGACGTGATGGGTGTGTTGCTGGCCAAGGACTTGCTGCCGTTGATCCTCAAGGAGAATGGCGACCGCTTCAACATCAAGGACCTGCTGCGACCGGCCACCTTCGTGCCCGAGTCCAAGCGCCTGAATGTGTTGCTGCGTGAATTTCGTGCCAACCACAACCACATGGCCATCGTCATTGACGAGTACGGCGGCGTGGCTGGTCTGGTGACCATTGAAGACGTGCTGGAACAAATCGTCGGCGACATCGAGGACGAGCATGATGTCGAGGAAGACAGCTACATCAAGCCGCTGCCCAGCGGTGACTTCCTGATCAAGGCCCTGACGCCAATCGAAAACTTCAACGAGTTCTTCGACAGCGAATTCTCCGACGATGAATTTGATACGGTCGGCGGACTGGTGATGAGCGCGTTCGGGCACTTGCCAAAACGCAACGAAATCACTGAAATCGGCCCTTATCGCTTCCGCATCCTGAATGCCGACAGCCGACGAATTCACTTGCTGCGCCTGACTCCAATTGCCCGTTAAGGATTGACATGCTCCGCGTAACCCGCCCCGGCTGGCCCGGTAACCTGCTGGCCGTGGCGGCCGGTGCACTCACCACCCTGGCGCTGGCGCCGTTCGATATCTGGCCACTGGCATTGCTGGCGGTCGGTTTCTTTTATGCCGGTTTACGCGAGCTGAGCCCACGTCAGGCCCTGGGCCGTGGCTGGAGTTTCGGTTTCGGCCTGTTTGGCGCCGGTACCAGCTGGATCTACTACAGCATTCACCATTTCGGCGGTGCTTCGGTGCTGCTGGCCGGTTTCCTGATGCTGATCTTCACGGCGGCGATTGCCTGGTTCTTCGCCCTGCCCGCGTGGATTTGGGCGCGCTGGTTGCGCCGCAATGAAGCACCTCTGGCGGATGCCTTGGCGTTTGCGGCGCTGTGGGTTGGCCAGGAAGCGTTTCGTGGCTGGTTCCTCACCGGTTTCCCATGGCTCTATTCCGGTTACAGCCAGCTTGACGGCCCACTGTCCGGGCTCGCGCCCGTTGGCGGGATGTGGCTGATTTCCTTTACCCTCGCCCTGACGGCCGCGTTGATCTACAACGCATTGCGTCTGGTACGTACCGGGCGCAAAGGGTTTATCGCGGCCGGCGCGTTGCTGCTGATTGGCCCGTGGGTGGCCGGCATGGCACTCAAAGAGCACGCATGGACCAGCCCGGCGGGTCCGCCGTTAAGCGTCGCAGCGATTCAAGGCAACATCGAACAAAGCATGAAGTGGGACCCGGCGCAGCTCAATGCGCAATTGGGGCTGTACCGTGACATGAGCTTGCGTTCAAAACGCGTCGACCTGTTGATCTGGCCGGAAACCGCCGTGCCGGTGCTCAAGGAGTCCGCCGAAAGCTACCTGAACATGATGGGCAAATTCGCCGCCGAGCGTGACTCCGCGCTGATTACCGGCGTGCCAGTGCGCATGGAAGTGCACCATGAGAAGCGCTTTTTCAATGGCATCACCGTTGTCGGTGAAGGCGATGGCACCTACCTCAAGCAGAAACTGGTGCCGTTTGGCGAATACGTGCCGTTGCAGGACGTGCTGCGCGGGCTGATCGCATTCTTCGACCTGCCAATGTCCGATTTCGCGCGAGGACCGGCCGATCAGCCGATGTTGCAGGCCAAGGGTTATCAGATTGCGCCATTCATCTGCTACGAAGTGGTCTACCCGGAATTCGCCGCCAGCCTCGCGGCCCGCAGTGACTTGCTGCTGACCATCAGCAACGACACCTGGTTTGGCACCTCCATCGGGCCGCTGCAACATTTGCAGATGGCGCAGATGCGCGCGCTTGAGGCAGGCCGCTGGATGATCCGCGCCACCAACAATGGCGTGTCCGGGCTGATTAACCCGTTTGGGCAAATTACTGAGCAGATCCCGCAATTCCAACGTGGCATCCTGTATGGCGAAGTGGTGCCGATGCACAACCTGACGCCTTACCTGCAATGGCGTTCGTGGCCACTGATCATCGTTTGCGTGCTGTTGTTTGGTTGGGCGCTGATTGCCAACCGGATGGCCAAGACTGTTTAAGTATCGCGGCGCTTGATCGTTCCCACGCTCTGCGTGGGAATGCATCCCGTGACGCTCTGCGTCACAGCATCAGAAGCGGACGCAGAGCGTCCATGGCGGCATTCCCACGCGGAGCGTGAGAACGATCATCGGTAAAACATCGAATACCCGATCTGCCCCACTGCCTCATTCAGCAATTGCCCGGATTGCCAGATCGATTTGAATTCCGGCATCCAGCCGCCCAGCGGTCGGGCATTGTCCACGCCTAAAAACCCTACCGGCGCGGGCACCACTTCAAATCCTGCCTTCTGGAAACTCCAGACCGCCCGCGGCATGTGCCAGGCCTGAGTCACCACCACGACCCGCTTGATGCCCTGAGGCAATAACACTTCGGCACTGAACTGCGCGTTCTCCCACGTCGTGCGGCTGCGCCCTTCCTGCCAGCGTACCGGCACGCCGAAATCATCGAGTAGCGAGTCCGCCATCATCTTCGCTTCGGTGGGTGGTGTGCCGTAGTGCAGACCACCGCTGGTCAGAACCGGCAAACCGGAAGCCTTGGCCAGACGCGCCGCATATCGCTCGCGCTCCAACCCCACGCCAGTCGGCTGGTCGGCGCCCCAGGCCAGGTCGCCGCGTTCACGCCCGGAACCCAACACCACGATGGCGTCCGCGCGCTGACCCAGCGTCGCCCACTCGTCGCGAGCCAGCGGTGGTTCGCGCTCAAGCGCTTTAGCGCCCCACTGCACCACCACGGGCAAACTCATCAGCCAGAAGCCCCCGAAACCCAAGACAAAGCACACACCCGCAAGCCTTGGCCTTGAGCGGCGCAACCACCACGCAAGAACCAGCAACAGCAAAAGAAGGCTGGGCGGCAACAGAAGTTGTTTCACGAAATATCGAAAAGGCATCGAGCATCTCCAGAGATGCCCGAAGCCTAAGTGGGTTGACGCAAAGCGACAACAAATACGGAAGGACTACGCTTTGGAATGTGTCAAAAGAAGAGGCCAATAGCTCAAGCGCCCTTACTTGAATTGCAGAGACCGGACCTTTACCGCATCCCTGCCAGGTACTTTGTCCTTGAGCCAGATGACTTTGGCCGAACGTGGTGCGTCGAGTTGCTGCACTGCTGCTGACAAGCATCCACGTGTTTCCCGTTCACTGCGATCCAGATAGGCTTTGACCAATTCAAACTCTGCGGGACTAAGACCACGCAGTTCCAGTTCAAGCGGACGCTCATCGCGTAGCCGACCAGCAGTTTTTGCAGCGTCCAGAGCCATTCCCAGACGATCAATCAGTCTTTCGTACAGCTCCGGTTTTGTAGTTTTTTGCCGTGACTCAACCATCCCTCACCTCATTGAAGATATGACTCGCTCCCCATTTAGAGCTTAGCTTCCATGAACAAACCGGCTGAACGCTGCGACCAACGGCCCTCGCGGCCGTTTTTACAGGACGCACGACAGTAATCAGGGTTTCCCTCGGTAGAGTGCGGTCATGTATGCTACGGCGCTTCCTGTAACTCCACTTCCAGCTCGTCTGGGCACCAAAACGCCGATTTGGCGTGATCACCGCCCAGCGTTGCATTGAAGAGGATTAGGCCACCCCTATTCAGTTCAAAAGTAGCCATGCACGAACAATATCAGCCCCGTGAAATCGAAGCCGCCGCCCAGTCATTCTGGGATGAGCAAAAGTCCTTTGAAGTCAGTGAACAGCCAGGCAAGGAGACGTTCTACTGCCTGTCGATGTTCCCTTACCCCAGCGGCAAGCTACACATGGGGCACGTGCGTAACTACACCATCGGCGACGTGATCTCCCGCTATCAGCGCATGCAAGGCAAGAACGTTCTGCAACCCATGGGTTGGGACGCCTTCGGCATGCCGGCGGAAAACGCCGCGATGAAGAACAACGTAGCGCCCGCCAAGTGGACCTACGAAAACATCGCCTACATGAAGACCCAGCTGCGCAGCCTGGGCCTGGCAGTGGACTGGTCGCGTGAAGTGACCACCTGCAAGCCGGATTACTACCGCTGGGAACAATGGCTGTTCACTCGCCTGTTCGAAAAAGGCGTGATCTACCGTAAAAACGGCACCGTGAACTGGGACCCGGTCGACCAGACCGTTCTGGCCAACGAGCAAGTGATCGACGGTCGCGGCTGGCGTTCCGGCGCGCTGATCGAGAAGCGCGAAATCCCGATGTACTACTTCAAGATCACCGCGTATGCGGATGAGCTGCTGGAGAGCCTCGACGAACTGACTGGCTGGCCTGAACAGGTCAAGACCATGCAGCGCAACTGGATCGGCAAGTCCCGTGGCATGGAAGTGCAGTTTCCGTACAACGTCGACTCCATCGGCGAAACCGGCGCGCTCAAAGTGTTCACCACCCGTCCGGACACCCTGATGGGCGCCACCTATGTTGCCGTGGCCGCCGAGCACCATCTGGCCACCCTGGCCGCGCAGAACAATCCTGAGCTGCAAGCGTTCATCGCTGAATGCAAAGGCGGCAGCGTCGCTGAAGCCGACGTCGCCACTCAAGAGAAGAAAGGCCTGCCGACCTCGCTGTTCGTCGAGCACCCGCTGACTGGCGAAAAACTGCCCGTGTGGGTCGCCAACTATGTGCTGATGCACTACGGCGATGGCGCGGTCATGGCTGTCCCGGCTCACGACGAACGTGATTTCGAGTTCGCCACCAAGTACAACCTGCCGATCAAATCGGTGGTGCGCACCAGTTCCGGTGACACCAACCCGGCACCTTGGCAGGACGCTTACGGTGAGCACGGCACGCTGATCAATTCCGGCGAGTTCGACGGCCTCGATTTCGCAGGCGCTTTCGACGCCATCGAAGTCGCACTGATCAAGAAAAACCTGGGCGCCTCGCGCACCCAGTTCCGCCTCCGCGACTGGGGCATCAGCCGCCAGCGCTATTGGGGTTGCCCGATCCCTATCATCCACTGCGATACCTGCGGTGATGTGCCGGTGCCGGAAGACCAACTGCCTGTGGTGCTGCCGGAAGACGTCGTGCCCGATGGTGCCGGTTCGCCGCTGGCGCGCATGCCCGAGTTCTACGAGTGCAGCTGCCCGAAATGCGGTCAGCCTGCCAAGCGTGAAACCGACACCATGGACACCTTCGTCGAGTCCTCGTGGTACTACGCCCGTTACGCCTCGCCACACTATGAAGGCGGCCTGGTGGAAAAAAGCGCGGCCGACCATTGGTTGCCGGTGGATCAGTACATTGGCGGTATCGAACACGCAATTCTTCACCTGCTCTACGCGCGTTTCTTCCACAAGCTGATGCGCGACGAAGGCCTGGTGAGTTCCAACGAGCCGTTCAAGAACCTGCTGACCCAAGGCATGGTAATCGCCGAGACTTACTATCGTCGCGAAGCCAACGGTGCCTACACGTGGTTCAACCCGGCGGACGTCGAACTCGAACGCGACAGCAAAGCCAAGGTCATTAGCGCCAAGCTGATCGCAGACGGCCTGCCGGTGGAAATCGGTGGCACCGAGAAGATGGCCAAGTCAAAGAACAACGGCGTTGACCCGCAGTCGATGATTGACCAGTTCGGCGCAGACACCTGCCGCCTGTTCATGATGTTCGCCTCGCCACCCGACATGAGCGCGGAATGGTCCGACTCCGGAGTAGAAGGTTCGCACCGCTTCCTCAAGCGCGTCTGGCGCCTGGCTCAAGCCCACGTAACTCAGGGCCTGCCGGGTAAACTGGACGTCGCCAGCCTGAACGACGAGCAGAAAGCCATTCGTCGCTCGATCCACCTGGCCATCAAACAGGCCAGCCACGACGTCGGCCAGAACCACAAATTCAACACCGCCATCGCTCAGGTGATGACGCTGATGAATGTGCTGGAAAAAGCCGCACAAGGCACCGAACAGGATCGCGCACTGGTGCAAGAAGGTCTGGAAGCCGTGACTCTGCTGCTGGYTCCGATCACCCCGCACATCTGCCACGAGCTGTGGCATCAGCTGGGTTACGCCGATCCTGTGATCGACGCCGGTTGGCCGGTGCTGGACGAAAGCGCTTTGGTGCAGGACAGCCTGACACTGGTGATCCAGGTCAACGGCAAACTGCGCGGCCAGATCGAAATGCCGGCCAGCGCGACACGTGAAGAAGTCGAAGCCGCTGCCCGTGTCAACGAAAACGTCCTGCGCTTTGTCGACGGTCTGACGATTCGCAAAGTGATCGTCGTGCCCGGGAAACTGGTCAACATCGTCGCCAGCTAATTGGAACAGGCGCCGGGCCATGCCCGGCGCCTAGTAAAACCTTTCGGGCCGCAAGATCGGCCCACATGGTTTCAAGGGGAGCAACAAAATGATCAAACGCAATCTGCTGGTGATGGGCCTTGCGGTCCTGTTGAGCGCATGCGGTTTCCAGCTGCGCGGCACCGGCACTCCCGAGCTTGCGATCAAGGAACTCGACCTGAGCGCCCGTAACGCCTACGGCGAAACCGTGGTGCTACTGCGCAGGGCGCTGGAAAACAGCGGCGTGAAGATCTACGCCGGCGCACCTTACAAACTGGTGCTGACCAATGAGCAGGACAGCCAGCGCGTCCTCAGCTACACAGGCGGTGGTGGTACCGGCGAATATGAAGCGGTCACCGTGTTGAACTACGACATTCGTGGGGCACATAACCTGCCGCTGATGAGCGACAAGCTCGAAGTGCGCAAGATCTACGTTCAGGACGGCAACAACCTGTTGGGTTCGAACCAGAAAGCGAGCGATGCCCGCAACGAAAACCGTCGCGAGCTGGTTCAACGCATGATCCTGCGTCTGCAACAGATCACTCCAGCGCAACTGGATCAACTGCAGCAGACCGCCGAAGCCAAGGCCAAGGCCGAAGCCCAGGCGCTGGAAGCCGCAAAGAAGGCTGAAGCGAATACCCCGCGCCAGTCGCCTGTCCAGATCCCGCAGCAGTAAGACTTTCGGGGCGTTCCGGCGCCCCGTTTGGCCTCTCTTATGAAACTTGCCCCCGCCCAACTCGCTAAACACCTGCAAGGTGCCCTCGCGCCGGTCTATATCATCAGTGGCGATGACCCGCTGCTGTGCCAGGAAGCGGCCGATGCCATTCGCGCGGCCGCGCGCCAGCAGGGCTTCGACGAACGTCAGGTCTTTGCCGCCGACGCCAGTTTCGACTGGGGCACGTTGTTGCAGGCGGGGGCAAGCATGTCCCTGTTTGCCGAAAAACGCCTGCTGGAACTGCGCCTGCCGTCCGGCAAACCCGGCGACAAAGGCGCCGCCGCGTTCATCGAGTACTGCTCGCGCCCGGCCGAAGACACGATATTGCTGATCAGCCTGCCCAAGCTCGACGGCAACACGCAAAAAACCAAGTGGGGCAAAGCGCTGGTCGAAGGTCAGCAGACCCAGTTCGTGCAGATCTGGCCGGTGGACGCCAACCAGTTGCCAAGCTGGATCCGCCAGCGCCTGTCTCAGGCCGGTTTGTCAGCCAGCCAGGACGCGGTCGAACTGATTTCAGCCCGCGTCGAGGGCAACCTGCTCGCCGCCGCGCAAGAAATCGAAAAGCTCAAATTGATGGCCGAAGGTGGGCAGATCACCGTCGAAACCGTACAGGCTGCCGTGGCCGACAGTGCACGTTTCGACGTATTCGGCCTGACCGACGCCATCCTCAACGGCGAAGCGGCCCACGCGCTGCGCATGCTGGAAGGGCTGCGTGGTGAAGGTGTCGAACCGCCGGTGATTCTCTGGGCGCTGGCCCGGGAACTGCGCCTGCTGGCTAACCTGTCGTTGCAATACAGCCAGGGCGTGCCGCTGGATAAGGCGTTCAGCTCGGCCCGACCGCCGATCTGGGACAAGCGCAAGCCGCTGATGAGCAAGGCGCTGCAACGCTACTCGGCGCAACGCTGGGCACAGTTGCTGCTGGAGGCTCAACGGATCGACGCACAAATCAAAGGGCAGGCAGCCGGTTCGCCGTGGATGAGCCTGAGTCGATTGTCGCTGTTGATGGCCGGTCAACGCCTTAACTTGCCTTCCGAGTAACCCCCCTGTAGCAGCGAAAGATCCTCCACAATGTGGGGACTAGACAGATCCCCAACTTCGGCCGATGATTTGCCCCGCAAAACCCACACACTTGCGAGAAATCATCATGAGCAAAAAGCCATCCAAGCATGGCCCGAACAAGGCCAAATCCATCATCGCCCAGCCACTGTTCCGCAGCCGTCAGGAACGAGCCGGCAAGGGCAAAGGCAGCTACCGCCGCGAAGCCTTCCAGTCTAATAGCTGGGAGGCTTCTTACTTTCTGGCTGCATAAAGCAGAACACCCCTTCTACATGTTAAGGTCTGCATCTGAATTGATTGCCCTGGACCTGTGCATGCCCCTTTGTCTTTCCCGTCGTTGGCCCGTTCGCCAACTGATCGCTGCCTCCAGCCTCATTATGCTTGTCGCCTGCGCGGAAAAACCGACTGCCGCCGACGCCCAGCCGTTGAAAACCCTTCCTGTCGCGACAGCTCCTGCGGCCAATCCGCCCTCGGTTCCGACGGGTGAAACCCCCGACATCCAGCCCACCCAGTCGTTCGCTGAATGGCAAGCGGGTTTCCGCAAAGACGCACTGGCCGCCGGTATCCGCGCCGATCTGTTCGACCGCGCCTTTGCCAATGTCAGCTTCGACTCCAGCGTGATCCGTGCCGATCGCAGCCAGCCGGAATTTTCCCGCCCGGTGTGGGAATACCTCGACGGCGCCGTTTCTCCACTTCGAGTACGTAAAGGCCAAGCGCTGATCAGCGAAAACGCTGCCATCCTACAAAGCATCGAACAGCGTTATGGCGTCGACCGCCAGGCACTGGTGTCGGTGTGGGGCATGGAGAGTAACTTCGGCCAATTCCAGGGCAGCAAGTCGGTCATCAATTCCCTGGCGACCCTGGCGTACGAAGGCCGGCGCCCGGGCTTTGCGCACGATCAACTGATCGCTGCCCTGCAAATCCTGCAACAAGGCGACATTACACCCGAAAAAATGCTCGGTTCCTGGGCCGGAGCCATGGGCCAGACCCAATTCATCCCGACCACTTACAACACCCACGCCGTGGATTTCGACGGTGATGGCCGCCGTGACATCTGGAACAGTCACGCCGACGCATTGGCCTCGACGGCGCACTACTTGCAAAGCTCCGGCTGGCAGAAAGGCCAGCCGTGGGGCTTTGAAGTGCGACTGCCAAGCAGTTTCAACTACGTTCTGGCCGATGGCACGATCCGCAAAAGCGTTGCCGAGTGGCAACAACTGGGGGTCTCGCTGCCCCCGGGAGCTCAGGTACCGCCCGGCTCGGAACACCTCTCCGCAGCCCTGTTGCTGCCGGCCGGTTATCGTGGCCCGGCGTTCCTGGTGCTCGACAACTTCCGCGCGATCCTCAAGTACAACAACTCTTCGTCCTATGCATTGGCCGTGAGTTTGTTGTCCGAACGTTTCGACGGTGCAGGACTGATCAGCGGCAGCTGGCCCAAAGATGATTTGCCGTTGAGCCGCACCGAGCGCATGGAACTGCAGAGCCTGCTGAGTGCCCAGAACTACGACGCGGGCACCCCGGACGGGATTATTGGCGCCAACACGCGCAAGGCGATTCGCAGTGCCCAGCAATCGTTTGGCTGGCCGGCGGATGGGTATCCGACGCGCAAGTTGCTGGAAGGACTGCGTAGCCGCTAAAAGCATCGTCGGAACGCCGGCTCCGGCCGGCGTTCCGACGATGACTGACTATCAGGCGACGAAACTCTAGCGCCCGACCACCACATCCTGCTCCAACACCAACTCCTTTTTCCCCGCATCCATCTTGACCAACGCGCCCATCGGCAGCGTCAGGTTCGGATCACAATGCCCGCTGCGCCAACCGGCCAGCACCGGAATCCGCAAAGGCTCGAAGGTCTGTTTTAGCAATTGCTCCAGCGCTGCCGCATCAACTCCCGCCACATCCCCCACCAAAACCCCACGAAGCTTGCCCAGCATGCCAGCCAGCCGCAGATGGGTCAGTAGCCGGTCAATCCGATACAGCGGCTCGTTGATGTCTTCAATCAACAGGATGACACCCTCGGCCTCCAACTCGTAAGGCGTGCCCATAGTTGCGGCAATCATCGACAGGTTGCCGCCCAGTAAGCGCCCGTGAGCAATGCCTGGCTCGATCGTGGTCAACGGCCAGGCCGCCGGGTGCGAAAGCACGCTGCCGGCCTTCACCTGCCCTCTGAGCATGTTGAAAAAAGACGACTCGGTGGGTTTCTGCTTGTCCCCCAGCAAATCGGCATTGAGCAGCGGTCCATGGAAAGTCACGAATCCGGCATAACGGCTGATCGCCAAGTGCAACGCCGTGATATCGCTGTAGCCGATGAACGGTTTGGCGTTGTTTTGCAGCAATTCGAAATCAATGCGATCAAGTAAACGCGGTGTGCCGTAACCACCACGCAGGCAGATAATCGCATCGACTTCTTTGTCAGCGAACGCCGCGTGCAGATCATTGAGCCGCACCTCGTCACTGCCGGCCAGGTAGCCATCCTTTTCATACACCCCGGGAAACACCCTCAACGCATAGCCACGAGCGCGCATCCAGGCGATCGCTTTGTCGGTATCCAGCCCGGCGGGACCAGCGGGTGCAATCACGCCGATCAACCCTTCCGACGGCAAGGCCGGAACAGGTTTATGCGGATACAGCGTGTGAGTCGGTCGAACGGTCATCCATGAATCTCCCTGCGCGAAAACTTCTGCACACAGTAGTCAGGAACGGGGACAAACAGAAGAGGGTCTGTCGCCCGTAGGTTGCAGGAAAAAACGCTGGCTGCCGTAGGCCAGGCAAAAAAACGCCCGCAAGGCCTGAAAAGCCATGCGGGCGCCTTTTATGTCACCGCCAAATTACAAGGACGACATCAGCTCGGCTTTAACCAGCTTCGCCTGCTCGTCGGCGTGGTACGAGGAGCGTACCAGCGGACCCGACGCGACGTTCTTGAAGCCCATCTTGTAACCTTCCTCGGCGAACCAGGCGAAGGTGTCCGGGTGCACGAAGCGCTGCACCGGCAAGTGGCTGCGGGACGGTTGCAGGTACTGACCCAGGGTCAGCATGTCGATGTCATGCTCGCGCATGCGCTTCATGACTTCGATGACTTCTTCGTCGGTTTCGCCCAGGCCCAGCATCAGGCCGGACTTGGTTGGAATGTGCGGCATCATCTGCTTGAAGCGTTGCAGCAGGGTTAGCGACCACTGGTAATCCGAACCCGGACGCGCAGCCTTGTACAGGCGCGGAACGGTTTCCAGGTTGTGGTTGAACACATCCGGTGGCTCGGCGGCGGTGATTTCCAGTGCCACGTCCATCCGGCCACGGTAGTCCGGAACCAGGGTTTCGAGCTGCACGTTCGGCGACAACTTGCGGATCTCGCGGATGCAATCGGCAAAGTGCTGGGCACCACCGTCACGCAGGTCGTCGCGGTCTACCGAAGTGATCACTACGTATTTGAGCTTCAGGTCGGCGATGGCGATGGCCAGGCTTTCCGGCTCGTTGACGTCCAGTGGTTTCGGACGACCATGGCCGACGTCGCAGAACGGGCAGCGACGGGTGCAGATGTCGCCCATGATCATGAAGGTCGCGGTGCCGCCGGAGAAGCACTCGCCCAGGTTCGGGCAGGAGGCTTCTTCGCACACGCTGTGCAGCTTGTGTTTGCGCAGCAGGGCCTTGATGCGGTCGACTTCCGGGGACACCGGGATGCGCACGCGAATCCAGTCGGGTTTTTTCGGCAATTCGGTGGTCGGAATGATCTTCACCGGGATACGTGCAACCTTCTCGGCGCCGCGCAGCTTGACGCCGGCTTCAACCTTGGCACGCGGGGCCGGACGCTCGGTGACATCAAGCGTCGGGATCATGGTTTGCACTGCATCAGTAGTCATATCAGTCGATTCCGCCCGTTAGGGTCGTCTGCTCAGCATAGTCGAGGTGTTTGACGAGCTGCGCGCGCAGCCGGGCACTTACCTCGGCAAATTCAATCGATCCTGCGTGCTCGCTTAGCTGGGTCATCGCCAGTCCGGCGTAGCCGCAGGGATTAATCCGTCGAAACGGTTCCAGGTTCATGTCCACGTTCAAGGCCAGGCCATGAAAGGAACAACCGTGGCGGATCCGCAGACCCAGGGACGCGATTTTCGCCCCGTTGACATAGACACCTGGCGCGTCTGGCTTGGCAGCGGCAGTGACGCCGTAACTCGCCAGTAGTTCGATCAGGCAGAGCTCCATGCGCGTGACCAGGTCACGCACGCCAAACCCCAGCTTGCGCACATCCAGCAGCAGATAGGCCACCAGTTGGCCAGGCCCGTGATAGGTCACTTGCCCGCCACGGTCGACCTGAACCACCGGAATATCCCCCGGCAGCAATAAATGCTCGGCCTTGCCGGCTTGCCCCTGGGTGAATACCGGCGGGTGCTCGACCAGCCAGATCTCGTCCGCGGCGTCGGTCCCGCGTTCGTTGGTGAAGCGTTGCATGGCGTGCCAGACCGGCTCGTAAGCCATCTGGCCGAGCTCGCGAAAGCCCAGCGTGCCAGACATCACAACACCATGTGCACGAAGCCGGTAGCCCGCAGTTCGCTGTTGATGTTGTACAGCTGGTCCTGATCGGTAGCGACGATGTGCAACTGGATGGTGGTGTATTTGCCGTTGCTGCTTTGGCGCTCGTCTACACGCTCATCGTTGATGGTGGCGTGTTTTCTGACGATATTGATGATCTTGTCCTTATTGCCCACGCCGGTGTCGCTGATCACCTTAACCGGGTAATCAGTGGCAGGGAATTCGATCTTTGGCGCCTTTACTTCGGTATCGGTCATGGCGTAACGGCCTCGTAAGCGTAAGCCGTGGCGACGGGCATGACAGCGCGCCGGATCAGCGCGGAGTCATGCTGGTGCACACTGAATTCAGTTGAACAAGCCGTAGAAGAATAGACGGATGCTATCCCACATGCGGCGGAAGATACCACCCTCCTCGACAGCGTCCAGGGCGATCAGGTCGGCGCTGTGCACCACCTTGTCTTCCAGTTTCACTTCGACTTTACCGATCACGTCGCCCTTGGCGATTGGCGCAACCAGTTGCGGGTTCATGGTCATGCTCGCAGCAAGCTTTTTCAGCTGGCCTTTTGGCAGGGTCATGGTCAGGTCTTGAGCCAGGCCGGCCTTGACTTGATTGGTCGCGCCTTTCCAGACAGGGGCCTGAGCCAGCTCGGCGCCTTTCTGATAGAAGGTCTGGGTTTCGAAGAAGCGGAAACCGTAAGTCAGCAGCTTCTGGGTTTCGGCGGCGCGAGCCACTTCGCTGCTGGTGCCGAACACCACGGCGATCAGGCGCATGCCATCACGTACAGCCGAAGACACCATGCAGTAACCGGCTTCGTCGGTGTGACCGGTTTTCAGACCGTCGACGGTCTTGTCACGCCACAGCAGCAGGTTGCGGTTAGGTTGCTTGATGCCGTTCCAGAAGAACTCTTTCTGCGAGTAGATCGCGTAGTGAGCCGGGTCTTCGTGGATGATCGCGCGAGCCAGCACCGCCATGTCGTGAGCTGACGAGTAGTGCTCCGGGTTTGGCAGACCGGTCGGGTTCATGAAGTGGCTGTTGGTCATGCCAAGGTCGGCCACGGTTTTGTTCATCATGTCAGCGAWGGCATCTTCGCTGCCGGCGATGTGCTCGGCGAGCGCAACACTGGCGTCGTTACCCGACTGAATGATGATGCCGTGCAGCAGGTCGCTGACAGTCACCTGCGTGCCCAGCTTGATGAACATCCGCGAACCGCCTGTGCGCCAGGCATTTTCGCTGACGGTCACCGGGTCGTTTTCGCCGATCTGGCCACGACGGATTTCCAGGGTCGCGAGGTACGCGGTCATCAGCTTGGTCAGGCTGGCTGGCGGCAGACGCTGGTCACCATTGTTTTCGACCAGCACGTTGCCGCTGCTGGCATCCATGAGCACATAGGCTTTGGCAGCCAGTTGTGGTGGAGCTGGCATCACCTCGACCGCGAACGCGGCTGGCGAGAGGAGCAGCGGGACTAACAGGAACAGGCGTTTGGCAAAGGTGGTGATGTTCATCCGTCTCTCGAAATCGCTAATGGAAACTGCCCAGGGGCAAAACTAATCAGACAGCTTTCTAACGAGCTGTCGCGTGTTCGGTTGTTCACTCAGAACCCTTGCCGGGCTTTTGTTCTTTAACGAGCCAACAACCAGGCTCAATCCCCAAACTGCAGGTGAGCCGTCAATCAAGTACTACGTATTACTCGGCGGTGACCAGGCTCGGCGAACCGAGATTGGCCATGCGCACGCTGTTCTGCACTTGCTGGATTTCACCCTGAGAACCGATCGGCCCCAGGCGCACCCGATGCAGTGTCTGTTGATTGCGCACGATCGAGCTGATGAACACCGGGGCGCTCACCATCCCGCTGAGCTTCGATCTCAGGAGTTCTGCAGCGTCCGGGTTGGCGAACGCGCCCACCTGCAGATACTGGCCAGAGGCTGGTACAGAAGCGTTTTTTTTTGCATCCACTTGAACAGGCACGACGGCCGCGGCATGTTGCTGCGCCGGAGGCGTCCATTGCTCGACGGTACCGGTCGACGCCGTAATCACCGGGGCGCTATTTTGCGCGACTTTCGGCTCGTTGAGCATCAAAGGCGCTGGACGGCCTTTTTGCGCCCACCACTGTTGCGGGTCGATACCCTCGACCTTGACCCGCGCCGTGCCGATTTCGGCATAACCGAGTTTTTTGGCGGCGGCATAGGACAAGTCGATGATGCGGTCCGAATAGAACGGCCCACGGTCGTTGACCCGCAGGATCACGCTCTTGTTGTTGTCCAGGTTGGTCACCCGGACATAGCTCGGCAGTGGCAATGTCTTGTGTGCGGCACTCATGCCGTACAAGTCGTAAACCTCGCCATTGGCGGTGTTCTGCCCGTGGAACTTGGTGCCATACCAGGACGCCGTGCCCGAAGCGACATAAGTCTTGGATTCTTGCAGCGGGAAGTAGGTCTTGCCCAGCACTGTGTACGGGTTGGCCTTGTAAGGACCGGAGTGCAGGGTCGGCGTGGCATCCGGGATGCGTGATACGTCGACATCCCACCACGGCGCGCCATCTTTGTGGGCGCGGTTGATATCCAGCCCCGGCGCCGGGCGCGCGGCAGTGGACGAGGACTTCTGAGCCGGTGCGCGACTGGTCGAGCAACTGGCGAGCAGCACCGCCAGCGCGGCGAAAGCCATGAGCTGCAGGGGTTTATTCATAGGCATTGCCCGCATTACTTGA
The DNA here is from genome assembly GCF_056400685.1 of Pseudomonas sp. P5_A12. Lineage (NCBI taxonomy): Bacteria > Pseudomonadati > Pseudomonadota > Gammaproteobacteria > Pseudomonadales > Pseudomonadaceae > Pseudomonas > Pseudomonas sp. P5_A12. The sequence continues at coordinate 17,613 of NZ_JBFUKU010000088.1, forward strand.
CGCCCCGTGCTTGGACCAGCTGTTCAGACAGTTGATGTACGGCCATGGCGTACATCACGCTGCGGTTATAGCGCGTGATCGCATAAAAATTCTTCAGGCCCATCCAGTACTCGGGGCCCTTGTCACCTTCCAGGCGGAAAGCCGTGACCGGCATATCATCGCGCAGCGCATCATGACTTGACCACCCTAGAGCCCGCAACTCCCCTACCGTTTTAGTCGGCTCGATACCCGTGGTCAAACCGTCCTCGATCTGCTCGCCTCGAACATCGGCGCGGCTGACCACAGGTTCGCCCGCGACCCAGCCGTGACGCTTGAAGTAACTGGCGACGCTACCAATGGCATCGTCGGGATTGGTCCAGATATTAATGTGACCGTCACCGTCGAAGTCCACCGCATACGCGCGAAAACTGCTCGGCATGAACTGCGGCAACCCCATGGCTCCTGCGTAAGAGCCTTTAAGGGTCAACGGGTCGACCTGCTCTTCCCGGGCCAGCAGCAAGAACTCACGCAATTCCTTGCGGAAGAATTCAGCGCGGGGAGGATAATCGAAGCCCAGCGTCGACAACGCGTCGACCACCCGGAAGTTGCCGGTATTGCGCCCGAAAAAGGTTTCAACGCCTATGATCGAGACGATCACCTGCGCGGGCACACCGTATTCCTGCTCCGCACGCGCCAGCACTGCTTCGTGCTGACGCCAGAAGTCCACGCCACGGGCGATACGCGCGTCGGTGATGAACATCGGGCGGTATTCGTTCCATTGCTTGACCCGTTCGGCGGGTTTCGAGATCGCGTCCAGGATCGACTGCTTGCGCTCGGCTTCGCGGAACACGCCCATCAGCTGTTCACCGGCGAAACCGTAATCGCGGGTCATTTCACCGACGAATTCGGCCACCTGGGGTGAGCCTTCGTACTCGCCGGCCAACGCATGTTGCGTTGTGCCAAGGATGCTTACCAGGCCGACCCATGGCGCGTATCGAGTCGCCCAGCCACGCATTACTTGCATTGAAATCTTCACCTTATTCAAACTTGTGCGATCCACTTACGATGGGTATGGATCGACATCAAAACCCCAAACGCTGACAGCAGCGTTACCAGCGAAGTTCCTCCGTAGCTAATGAACGGCAACGGCACCCCCACCACCGGCAACAAGCCACTGACCATACCGATGTTGACGAAAACATAAACAAAAAACGTCATGGTCAAACTGCCAGCGAGCAATTTGCCGAACAATGTCTGGGCCTGAGCGGTAATCACCAACCCCCGCCCGATCAGCAGCAGGTAAATCAATAGCAATGCGCAAATACCGACCAGGCCAAACTCTTCGCCCAATACCGCAATAATGAAGTCGGTGTGGCTTTCCGGCAGGAAGTCCAGGTGCGACTGGGTGCCCAGCAGCCAGCCCTTGCCAAACACACCACCGGACCCGATGGCGGCTTTCGACTGAATGATGTTCCAGCCAGTCCCCAACGGATCACTCTCCGGGTCGAGGAACGTCAGGACTCGCTGCTTCTGATAATCGTGCATGACGAAGTACCACATGCCCACGGCCACCGGCACGGCAGCCGCCAGCACGCTGATGATCCAGCGCCAGCGCAGGCCACCCATAAAC
>NZ_JBFUKU010000089.1:0-19152 GCF_056400685.1 Pseudomonas sp. P5_A12
TGCGAGCTCCTCAATAGTCCCATGCGGCAGGGTGGGGCAAATCTCCCGGCCGATCGAAGCGTTCATGCCTCGAGTCAGCAGCCTACTCATAGACTATTGCGTTGTGGTGAAAGTCACAGCACCAAGGACATGAATGTACACTTGTGCACTGAAATTATTATTCAAGCCCCTTTTCGGGCTTGTTCGGGTGCCTAAGACTGCCGCACTTTCGCCTTTCACGCCAGTCGCARATGCTCGAAAGGCCTGTACTACTGCACCCAGCGCTGCAGAATTTGCTGCAAATCAGTCCGTTTGAAGGGCTTGGCCAGATAATCGTTCATGCCCGCCGACAAACAGGCTTCGCGGTCGCCCTGCAACGCGTTGGCGGTCAGAGCGATGATCGGCAAGTCCGCGCAGCCGGGCAACTGGCGGATCTGTCGGGTCGCCTCGTAGCCGTCGACGATCGGCAGTCGGCAGTCCATCAGAATCGCTTCAAAAATCAGGCTCTCGGCGCTGCGCACGGCTTGCGCGCCGTCGGTCGCGACGCTGACAGTAAAGCCCAGGCTGCGCAACATTGCTTCGATGACGGTCTGATTGACCGGGTTGTCTTCGACCAACAGTACGTTGCGACCTGCGCCATCATCGCTGTCGGCCGGTGCCCGGGGGGGCGGTACCGGCAGCGACTGCTTATAGAGCGCCAGCGGAATTTCCAGGGTAAACACCGAGCCCTGGCCTTCTTCGCTTTGCGCCCGCAAGGTGCCGCCCATGCGCTCAGCCAAGGTGCGGGCAATAGGCAGGCCCAGACCAGTGCCACCGTAGCGTCGTGAAATAGAGCTGTCGGCCTGCTGGAAGGCCTTGAACATCAACTCCAGGCTTTCAGCGCAAATGCCGATGCCGCTGTCGCGCACGGTGCAGGTAAACCACAGCAGGTCGTGATCCAGCGATTGCCACTGCGGTTCAATGCTGACGCAGCCCTGTTCGGTGAACTTCAATGCATTGCCGACCAGGTTGACCAGAATCTGCCGGATCCGTGTCGGATCGCCCTGAACCTGAAGGACGCGCATGTCCTCGGGAATCAGCAACTGCAAATCAAGCTCGCGCTGCAACGCGCTGTGCTGGAAGGATTGGGCGCAACTGCTGATCAGGTCCGCGAGGTTGAACGGGATGTGCTCCAGTTCCAGTTCCGAGCGCTCGATGCGCGAGAAGTCGAGAATGTCGTTGATGACCTTGAGCAGGTGTTCGGTGGACTCCGAGGCCAGCGCTGCGTATTCAATCTGCTCCTCAGTCATTTCGGTGGTTTCCAGCAACTGCAACATGCCGAGTACGCCATTCATCGGCGTGCGCAATTCATGGCTCATCATCGCCAGGAAGTCAGACTTGGCATTGTTGGCCTTTTCCGCCTCCTCGCGCGTCTGGATCAATTGCGCCATCGCCTGATGCTGTTCACGACTGGCTTGTTCGAGGCCGGCGGCGAGGTTGTTGATGTGCTGCGACAACGCGCCCAGTTCGGTGTCGTCGACTATCGGCAAGGGTGTTTTGTAATCGCCGTCCTGGATCGCCTTCACCGCGTTGCCAATATCGCGGATCGGTTGCGACAGGCTGCCCGCCAGACGCCGGGCCACCAAAAAGGTAAACAGCAGGGCGAACAGTGCAAGGATGGCGGCTTTGAACAGGATCTCCTGCTGACGCTGGCTGAACGCATCATTTGAAAGACCGACGATCACCCGACCCAGATAGTCCTCGGTGGGGCCGATGCTGGCGGCTTTGGGGCCCTGGAAGAAATCATTGTTGAGTGCTATCCGTTGCAGCCGCACCGGTGCCTGGAACACTTCGACCTGTTGCGAGCGCCTGTAGGTTTCCGACGGTTGCTCGACGTACACCAAAATCCGGTTGGCGTTGTCCTGAACCTCCAGAAAGCGCACGTTCGGCGTGGCGAGTGTCGCCTTGAGCAAACTTTCAAGCACCTCGTTGTTACCCGAAATCACCCCGTATTCGGTGGCGGGTGCCAATTGGTTGGCGATCAATTGCCCGGTGTGGTTGAGCTCCTGGCGCAGGTCCTGGATCCGCACGAAGGTGAAGAAGCTAATCAGCAATAACGTCAGCAGCAGGGCGGGGCCAAGGCTGATCATCTGGGTGCGAGTGTTGATGTCCCAGGGGCGACGGAAGGTCATGGCAGGCTTTTTCCTTCAGCCAATTGGGTGGCAACAGCTGCTTCATTGATCGGTTCGATACCTAATGAACGAGCCACTTGCGGATTACTGGATACTTTGAAATGTTGCGGATAGAGCGTACGTGGCCAACTCGCCGTCGGTAGATCGAGCAATTCGTCGAGCACCTGCAGCCAGTCGCTCTGATCGCTGTAGGTGCTGGCCAGGCTTCCCGCCTTGACGAAAGCGGCATTGGGGCCGATCAATGCCAATTGTCGCGAATAGCTGCTTAACAGCAGATTTTTTGCGGTTTTCGAGTTGTAGAGGTCAGGATCGTCGAGGCCCAGAAGTACGTCACAGTCTTTCAGCAAGGCCTGCAAGGGGCGACTGTCATGGATGTTATCCCAGCGCTCGGCCACTACTTCCAGACCCTGACCAAGGGCCGCACTACGCAATTCTTTCAACAGGAATTCGCTGTGTTTGTCGTACAGCACACCGATGCGCTGCGCCTGCGGCAAGATGAGTCGGGTCAGGCGTAATTGCCGATCCAGCGGCGCATCGCTCCAGAGCAGACTGAGGTGGGGTGGAACGTTAACGCCGAAACGTTGCCGGGCTTGCAGGCGGCTGATGCGCAGCACCAGCGTCGCCGGGCCCTGAGCCGCTTGCTGGCGCCAGTCGAGGCTCGGCAGATCAAGCAGGATCAGGCGGGTGGCGGCGGGCAGTTTGCCGGGTGATGGAAGGCTCGCCAGTGGCTGGAAACGCACACTGTCGGCAGGGCGTATGTCGCTCAGCGCGCGGACGAAGGATTGCACGCCGGGATTGTCTTCGGCACCGATCAACAGAATGTCGGCAGCTTGCGTCGGCAGGGCGCCGAGCAGACAGCCAGCCACCAGGTACAACCCGGCCAGCAGGCGGCCCAGTGGCGGCGATTTCCATGACAGGCGATGCCGCATTTAAAACTCGCAGACTGTCGGACAGGCTGAGGGGGTCTTGCACTTCCAAGTCATCGCGCGATTTCCGGGAGCTCTGATCGATGTCGCCACACCGTTCGCTGAGCGGATGTGGCGCGTGATTCATTGTCGATAAACAAGTCGTCGGCCAGCAAGGACGGGCTGAAGATCAGCGCCATCACCAGCGGCGAGCGGGGTGAAGGAGAACGAAACGACACGTCACACCCTTGATCGTGATGAGTTGGGGCGCATGTTAACCGAGCCCGTTGACTTTTCCATTCACGATGCCGGCATTTTCCTAGGGTTTATTGGTCTTCTTCCTACACCTGTTGGTAATTGAAGCAGGGGCTGGCCGACACGAGGCCGCTCCGTATAATGCCGACATCGCCACTGCTATGGATTAACGGATTGCATATGACTGAACAGCGCCCAATTGCGGTCCTGGGAGGCGGAAGTTTTGGTACCGCCGTGGCTAATCTGCTGGCCGAGAACGGGCATCAGGTCCGGCAGTGGATGCGTGACCCCGAACAGGCCGAGGCCATTCGGGTCAATCGCGAGAACCCGCGTTACCTCAAAGGCATCAAGATTCTTCCGGCAGTAGAACCGGTGACCGACCTGCAAGCGACGTTGGAAGCCTGCGATCTGTGCTTCGTCGCGCTGCCCTCCAGTGCCTTGCGCTCGGTATTGGTCCCGCACGCCGAACTGTTGAGCGGCAAACTGCTGGTCAGCCTGACGAAAGGCATCGAAGCCCACACGTTCAAGTTGATGAGCGAGATCCTCGAGGAAATCGCCCCGAAAGCGCGCATCGGCGTGCTGTCCGGACCGAACCTGGCCCGTGAAATCGCCGAACACGCGCTGACCGCCACCGTGGTCGCCAGTGAAGACGAAGAGCTGTGCCAACGGGTTCAGGCCGCTCTGCATGGCCGGACCTTTCGTGTGTACGCCAGTGCTGACCGGTTTGGCGTCGAATTGGGCGGGGCGCTGAAAAACGTTTACGCGATCATTGCCGGCATGGCAGTGGCGCTGGGCATGGGGGAAAACACCAAGAGCATGCTGATCACCCGGGCGCTGGCGGAAATGACCCGTTTTGCGGTGAATCAGGGCGCCAACCCGATGACTTTTCTCGGTCTTGCCGGTGTGGGCGATTTGATCGTCACCTGCTCGTCGCCGAAAAGCCGTAACTACCAGGTCGGGTTTGCCTTGGGTCAGGGCCTGAGTCTGGAGGACGCGGTCACGCGTCTGGGTGAAGTGGCCGAAGGTGTGAACACGCTGAAAGTGCTCAAGGCCAAGGCTCAGGAGGTGGGCGTCTATATGCCGCTGGTCGCCGGTCTGCACGCGATCCTGTTCGAAGGGCGCACGCTTAATCAAGTGATTGAGCTGTTGATGCGCGGCGAACCGAAAACCGACGTCGACTTTATTTCAACCAGTGGTTTCAACTGAGCACGCTTTGCAAAAAACAGGGGAACGCGACATGAACGATCCGAAACTAGAAACCAAGTACGAATCCATCCTGCTGCGGGTGCTGTGGATGATCGTCTTCCTGCTGGTCTGGCAAGTGGCGCAGTTCATCCTGGGCGCATTGGTGCTGGTGCAACTGATCTATCGTTTGTTCTATGGTGCCCCGAGCGCCAGCCTGATGAACTTCGGTGACAGCCTGAGCCAGTTCCTGGCACAGATCGGGCGTTTTGCCAGCTTCCACAGCGACCAGAAACCCTGGCCGTTCGCCGACTGGCCGACGCCGCGTACACCGGAAGGTGAAGCGCCTCATGTCGTGGCGCCAGCGCCGCATCCGGCCCGAGATGAGGAACCCAAGCTATGAAACTCTGGGTATTGCGTCATGGTGAAGCTGTACCGTATGGCTCGTGTGCCGATTCGGAGCGAGCACTGACCCCGCATGGATGCGAAGAAGTGCTGCGCAGTGCAGCRCATTTGATCGGTCAGCCGATTACCGCGATTTACGCCAGCCCTTACCTGCGCGCGCAGCAGACCGCGCAGTTGGTGCGTGAAGCCCTCGGATTCGAGCCGGAGATCCGCACGGTCGAGTGGCTGACCCCGGAAACCGATCCGGACAAGGTGGCTGAACAACTTGTGTCAGTGAGCAATGTCCTGTTGGTCAGTCACAACCCGCTGGTGGGGCATTTGCTGAGCTACCTGCAACATGGCGCCGGGCATCCACCGGAAAAAGTCTCCACCGCCGGGCTGGCCGAGCTCAAAGGTGATGAGTTGCTGATTGGCTCGATGAAGCTCAAGGGCATCAAACACCCGTAACCGTTTTGCTTCTGCTTTTGTAGGAGCCGGGCTTGCCCACGATGCAGGGGGCGGCGGTGTTGCTGAATTTTGTGAGAATTAGTCAACCAAGCAACCGCTTGGTTGACTACGCTTGCTCCAGAATAAAAATTCAGGAGCGAGTCGCATGTCTGCTGCTTTTCGTTTGCCACTGGATGTCTTCTACGAACGCGAGGCCCGTCATCCACGCCAGCGTTTTCTGGTCCAGCCCACGGGCGGCGGGCAGGTCGAGACCCTGTCCTGGGCCGACGTCGGCCATCAGGCGCGTTGCGCCGCGCATTGGTTGCGGGCGCGCGATCTGCCACAAGGCAGCCATATCGCTCTGATCTCGAAAAACTGTGCCCACTGGATCATCGCCGACCTGGCGATCTGGATGGCCGGGCATGTTTCTGTGCCGTTGTACCCCAACCTGACCGCCGAATCGGTGGCCCAGGTGCTCAATCACTCGGAAGCGGCGCTGGCGTTTATCGGCAAACTCGATGACTGGCCGGGCATGTCCCGTGGTGTCAGCCCGGACTTGCCGACGATCAGTCTGCCGCTGCATCCACCGGGCCGCTTCGATTTCAGTTGGGCCGATTTGCAGTGCAGCTCGCCCATCCAGGATCATCCCAAACCCAGCGCCGATCAGTTGGCGACCATTATTTACACGTCCGGCACCACCGGGCTGCCCAAAGGCGTAATGCACAGCTTCGGTAACCTGGGTTTCGCCAGCACGCGGGGTACGCAGCTGTTTGGCCTCAACGAGTCGGACCGGTTGCTGTCCTATTTGCCGCTGTGCCACGTTGCAGAGCGCATGTTCGTTGAGATGGCAGCTATTTACACCGGGCAGACGGTGTTCTTTGCCGAGAGCCTCGACACCTTCCTGACGGACTTGCAGCGTGCGCGGCCCACCGCCTTGTTCGGGGTGCCACGGATCTGGACCAAATTCCAGATGGGCGTGTACAGCAAGATCCCGGCAAAACGCCTCGATTTTCTGCTCGGCTTGCCCTTCATCGGCAAGCGGGTCGGGCATAAAGTCCTCGCCGGGCTGGGGCTGGACGCGTTGCGCGTCGCCTTGACCGGCGCGGCACCGGTGCCACAAACCTTGCTGCTGTGGTACCGCAAGCTGGGGCTGGACGTGCTTGAGGTCTACGGCATGACCGAGAGCTGTGGCTACTCGCACATTTGCCGGCCCGGCGAGAACAAACCCGGGTGGATCGGCAAGCCTTGCCCGGAGGTTGAGGTGCGGATCGACGAGTCGGGCGAGGTCATGGTGCGCAGTGGCGCGACGATGCTCGGCTACTACAAGGAACCACGAAAAACCGCTGAAACCATCACCGAGGACGGCTTCCTGCGCACCGGCGACAAGGGCGAGCAAGACGCTGAAGGCAACCTGCGCCTGACCGGCCGGCTGAAAGAAATCTTCAAGACCAGCAAGGGCAAATACGTGGCGCCGGCACCGATCGAAAATCGCCTGGCGGTGCATTCGCGAATCGAGCAAGTGTGCGTGGTCGGTGATGGCTTGAGTGCGCCGCTGGGGCTGTGTGTGTTGTCGGCGGTCGGGCAGCAAGACGCCAGCGGAACGGCGAGGGCGGGACTGCATTCAAGCCTGGAAAAACTGTTGGATGAGGTCAATGGCGTCCTCGACAAGCATGAGCGCTTGCGGCGTCTGGTGGTGGTCAAGGACAGTTGGGCCGTGGAAAACGGTTTCCTCACGCCGACCCTCAAGATCAAACGCAACGTGATCGAAGCGGCTTACGGGGCGCGCTTCGAAGAATGGAGCGAGCGCAGCGAGGCGGTGCTGTGGCAGGATTGAGCGACGAACAACACCAACAAAAAGGAAAGCAACGATGAGTCTGTGGCGTACCACTCCCAACATCGAGCACTTGAACGCAATCCAGAAAAACACCATTGGCGAAGTGCTGGATATTCGTTTCGAAGCGTTCGACGAAGGGTCCCTGACCGCGAGCATGGTCATTGATCACCGCACTCACCAGCCTTACGGCCTGCTGCATGGCGGTGCCTCGGTGGTGCTGGCCGAGTCAGTCGGCTCAATGGCCAGCTACCTGTGCATCGACAGCAGCAAGTTTTACTGCGTGGGCCTGGAAATCAACGCCAACCATTTGCGCGGCCTGCGCAGTGGGCGAGTGACCGCTGTGGCCACGCCGATCCACATTGGTCGCACGACGCACGTCTGGGATATCCGTTTGACCAGCGACGAAGGCAAGGCCAGTTGTGTGTCGCGCCTGACCATGGCGGTTGTGCCGTTGGGCGAGAATCCGCCAGCCCGGTAAACCCAATGCCCTGTAGCAGCCGAAGCCTGCGCCTGGCTCCGTAGCAGCTGTCGAGCCCCGACGAGGCTGCGTCCGGCTGCGAAGCAGTCGTGAAATCTGCCAGCGCGGTGTTTCAGGTTGACCGCGGACGCAGCCTTGCCAAGGCTCGACAGCTGCTACCGGGATCTTCATCAGCGTTGCGGACATTGCCCTGACCGGACTGTCATCATTCCTGTCACTTACAGTCATTGCTGTCAGCCGTCGTCTTACGGACAATCAATGCCTGTCTCTCGCTCATGGATTTGCCGGTATGTCGCAACAGATATTTTTCGCTCACGCCAATGGCTTTCCTTCAGGGACCTACGGCAAGTTGTTCGCGGCGCTGGCGCCCGAGTATCAGGTGAAGCATCTGGAGCAGCACGCTCATGACCCGCGTTTTCCCGCGGACGACAATTGGTACAACCTGGTGGATGAGCTGATCCATCACCTCGAGCAACAAGCGGAACCGGTGTGGGGCGTCGGCCATTCCTTTGGCGGCTTGCTGCATTTGCACGCGGCGCTGCGTTGCCCTGAGTTGTATCGCGGCGTGGTGATGCTCGATTCTCCGGTCCTGACCCTGACCGATCGATGGGTCATCCGCGCTGCCAAGCGTTTCGGTTTTATCGACCGCTTGACGCCGGCCGGTCGCACCCTGGGGCGCCGGGAAGAGTTCGCCGACATCGAAAGCGCCCGCCGCTATTTCGCGGGCAAAACCCTGTTCCGCAGTTTTGATCCGGAATGCTTTGATGCCTACCTGCAACATGGTTTGCACAAGGTCGGTGACACACTGCGCCTGCGTTTCAATCCCGCCACGGAAATAAGCATCTACCGTGGCGTGCCCCACACCAGCCCCGGTCGCACACGTCAGCTGAAAGTGCCGCTGGCGGTGGTGCGCGGGCACAAGAGCCGCGTGGTGATGCGTCACCATGCAAGCTCCGTCGGACGCATGCCGCTGGGTGAATCCCTGACCGTGCCCGGTGGCCACATGTTTCCTCTTGAACGTCCACATGACACGGCCACGTTGCTGAAAAACCTGTTCAGCCGTTGGGACGGTCGCAGCCAACAGGATTGCGCATGAACAATGCCGTCGAAGAAGTTCGCCTGTGCCTGCCGCACATCGAGTTGGCGGCGCACTTGTTCGGTCCTGAAGACGGCCTGCCCGTGATCGCGCTGCATGGCTGGCTGGACAATGCCAACAGCTTTGCCCGGTTGGCGCCCAAGCTCAATGGCCTGCGCATCATCGCCCTGGACATGGCCGGTCACGGTCATTCCGGGCATCGCCCACCCGGCGCCGGATACGCGATGTGGGATTACGCCCATGACGTGCTGCAAGTTGCCGAACAGCTTGGTCTGAAGAAATTTGCGCTGATGGGGCACTCCATGGGCGCCATCGCATCGTTGATCATTGCCGGGTCGATGCCGGAGCGCGTCACCCACCTGGCCCTGATTGACGGCATCATTCCTCCTACAGAAAAAGGCGAAAATGCTGCCGAGCGCATGGGCATGGCCCTGCAAGCGCAGCTGGATTTGCGGGAGAAACAAAAACCGGTCTACAGCACCCTCGACCGCGCCATAGAAGCGCGCATGAAAGGGTTGGTGGCCGTCAGTCGCGAAGCGGCCGAGCTGCTCGCGCAGCGGGGCTTGATGCCGGTGCAGGGGGGTTATACCTGGCGTACCGACAGCCGGCTGACGCTGCCATCGCCGTTGCGCCTGACCACCGAACAGGCCATGGCGTTTGTTCAGCGGGTCAGTTGTCCTGCCAAACTGGTGGTCGCGGCGGATGGCATGCTCGCCAAACATCCCGAGTTGCTGGAGCGTCTACCCTTTAGCCGTGAACAGCTGCCAGGCGGTCATCATTTGCACCTGAATGACGAACCCGGCGCCGACCTTGTCGCAGACTGTTTCAATCGGTTCTTCGCCGTTCCTTGACTTGAGCCGGGCAACTGTCGAGGCTGGGCGGGTTGAAATGGGAGACAACCATGATAGATCTCTACACCGCTGCGACCCCGAATGGCCACAAGGTCTCTATCGTGCTCGAGGAACTCGGCCTGCCCTACACGGTGCATGCCCTGAGTTTCGACAAGAAGGAACAGAAATCCGAGGACTTCCTCAAGATCAACCCCAATGGGCGGATTCCGGCGATTGTCGACCGCGCCAATGGCGATTTCGCCGTGTTCGAATCCGGCGCTATCCTGATTTACCTTGCTGAAATGACCGGCAAGCTGATGCCCCTGGACCCGAAAGGGCGCTCGGTGGTGTTGCAATGGCTGATGTTCCAGATGGGTGGCATCGGTCCGATGCAAGGGCAGGCCAACGTGTTTTTCCGCTACTTTCCGGAAAAACTCCAGGGCGCCATCGACCGCTATCAACATGAAACCCGACGCCTCTATGAAGTGCTCGATACCCGTTTGCAATCCGAAGAGTTTCTGGCCGGCGAATACAGCATTGCCGACATCGCCACCTATCCGTGGGTCCGTGGTCATGAGTGGTCCGGGGTCGAGGTCGACGGCTTGACTGCCTTGCAGCGCTGGATGGCAACCATGGCGGCGCGCCCTGCGGTGCAGCGTGGTTTGCTGGTGCCGGAACGTATCGACGACGCCAGCGTCGTCAAGGGTGCCCAGGCCATGCTGATCCGATGAGCCTGTCCATGCGTTCACTCAGTCTGCTGGCGCTGTGTTGTTTCAGTCCTTTATCGTTTGCCGCCGATGTTCCCGGCAGTCAGGACCTGCCGATCCTGCCGCGCATGGAAGATGCGCAGATCGTCGATTATCGTCCGGCCGTCGAACTTGAACGGATCTACCCGTTGGGGTCCATCCGCAAAATCAGCGGCCAGCTGCGCTTTGACGGTCAGGTCACGGCTCGTGGGCAAACCACGTCGGTCACCTACGAGTTGCCTGCGGAACACTCCTCCACCGAAGCCTTTACGGCCGCGCGCGAAGCCTTGCAAAAGCAGGGCGCCGAGTTGCTGTTCTGGTGCCAGGCCCGCGATTGCGGCGAAAGCAGTCTGTGGGCCAACGAGGTCTTCGGCAACGCCAAACTCTACGGTGCCGACGATCAGCAGGCGTATTTGCTGATGCGACTGGCGGCACCGCAGGACAATTCACTGGTGGCGCTTTACAGCATCACTCGCGGAAATCGCAAAGCCTACCTGCACGTCGAACAATTCGATGCAGCGGCGCCGTTGGGCGACCTGTTGCCGACTTCTGCCACCTTGCTGCGCCAGCTCAGAAGCACCGGTGTACTCGATTTTCCGAAACTGGTCGCTGACCCAGACGAGACCTGGCTGCGTCTGATTTCTCGTGGATTGAACCTGGACACTACCTTGCGAGTCAGTGTTTCCGGAGCCAAGGCTGAAGCCTGGCGCGAGGCATTGATTGCTCAGGGTGTGCGTGCGGCGCGAATGGAAGCCGGCAACGTCGAAGGCTCTGGCCTGCACATCGAGCTGTTGCGATAAGCTGTACAGGCGAATGCGGATTGCGCGTTCGTCTACTCTTTTTTTGACTGACTTTTTTGAGACTTTTCATGCCCAATAACGATCGCCTGTTGGTGCAGATTCTGCTCCTGGTGCTGTTTGGCGCGAGCTTCTGGGTGATGGCGCCCTTCTGGTCTGCGCTGTTCTGGGGCGCGGTGCTGGCGTTTGCCAGTTGGCCGTTGATGCGCTTGTTGACCCGTTGGCTCAATGGCCGTGAATCCCTGGCGGCCGCATTGCTGACCCTCGGCTGGATGGTGCTGGTGGCGGTGCCGCTGGTGTGGCTGGGTTTCAACCTGGCTGACCATGTGCGTGACGCAACTGTATTTATCAAGGATGTACAGGTCGATGGCCTGCCTGAAGCGCCGGCCTGGCTGGGCAGCATTCCTTTGGTTGGCGCACGGCTGGTGGTGATCTGGAACAGCATCGATCAGCAAGGCGCCGCGATGATGGTGTCGCTCAAACCTTACCTGGGGCAGGTCGGTAACTGGTTGCTGGCGCGCAGTGCGCAGATTGGCGGCGGTATTCTCGAACTGACACTGAGCATCGTGTTTGTGTTCTTTTTCTACCGCGACGGTCCGCGTCTGGCGACCTTTGTCCATGGATTGCTGGAGCGCCTGATTGGTCGTCGCGCCGAATATTACATCGACTTGGTGGCGGGCACGGTGCAGCGGGTGGTGAACGGTGTCATCGGTACGGCAGCAGCGCAAGCAGTGCTGGCGTTGATCGGATTCCTGATCGCTGGTGTGCCTGGTGCATTGGTGCTGGGCATCGTGACCTTCTTGCTCAGCCTGATTCCGATGGGGCCGCCGCTGGTGTGGATCCCGGCCACGGCCTGGTTGGCCTGGAAGGGTGAGTACGGAATGGCGATATTTCTGGGAATCTGGGGCACGTTCATCATCAGTGGAGTCGACAACGTGCTGAAGCCGTACCTGATCAGCCGGGGCGGGAATCTGCCGTTGGTGATTGTGCTGCTGGGAGTGTTTGGCGGGTTGATTGCGTTTGGCTTTATCGGGTTGTTTATCGGCCCGACATTGTTGGCCGTGGCTTACAGCTTGCTGACTGACTGGAGCAAGAGTCAGGCGCGGGTAGAAGATCGCCGGCCTTAAATTCTTTGTAGCGGCCCCAAAAGACTAGACTTACCAGCGCGCCGGTGACGAATTACCGATCATCGGGTCCCGCAGCGCCGCTGGTTCCGCTACAATGCGCGCCGATTTCGTCCTGCCTGAGAGCCCGCACATGTCCGTCTGCCAGACTCCTATCATCGTCGCCCTGGATTACCCCACCCGTGACGCCGCACTGAAGCTGGCCGACCAGTTGGACCCAAAATTGTGCCGGGTAAAAGTCGGCAAGGAGCTGTTCACCAGCTGCGCTTCGGAAATCGTCGGCACCTTGCGTGACAAGGGCTTCGAAGTGTTCCTGGACTTGAAATTCCACGACATCCCGAACACCACCGCCATGGCCGTGAAGGCCGCTGCGGAAATGGGCGTGTGGATGGTCAACGTCCATTGCTCCGGCGGCCTGCGCATGATGGCGGCCTGCCGTGAAGTGCTGGACCAGCGTACCGGGCCTAGACCGCTGCTGATTGGTGTGACCGTGCTGACCAGCATGGAACGTGAAGACCTGGCGGGTATCGGCCTGGACATCGAGCCGCAGGAGCAGGTGCTGCGCTTGGCCGCACTGGCGGAAAAAGCCGGGATGGACGGTCTGGTGTGTTCGGCGCTGGAGGCCCAGGCCTTGAAGTCGGCGCACCCGTCGTTGCAACTGGTGACCCCAGGCATTCGTCCGGCGGGCAGTGCGCAAGACGATCAACGCCGCATCCTGACCCCGCGCCAGGCACTGGACGCCGGTTCCGATTACCTGGTGATTGGTCGTCCGATCAGCCAGGCGGCGGATCCGGCCAAGGCACTGGCCGCCGTAGTGGCCGAACTCGCTTAACCAGACACCTAAGATCAAATGTGGGAGCGGGCTTGCCCGCGATGAGGGTGTGTCAGCCAACATCAATGTCGACTGATACACCGCTATCGCGGGCAAGCCCGCTCCCACAGTGGTTTTTGGTGACTTCAAAAAATTGAGTTAAACCTTCAACACCAACTTCCCGAAATTCTCGCCGCTGAACAATTTCATCAGCGTCTCCGGGAACGTCTCCAGTCCGTCAACAATGTCTTCCTTGCTCTTGAGTTGCCCCTTGGCCATCCAGCCGGCCATTTCCTGCCCGGCGGCGGCGAATTGGGCGGCGTAGTCCATCACGACAAAACCTTCCATCCGCGCGCGGTTGACCAGCAGCGACAGGTAATTGGCCGGGCCCTTGACCGCCTCCTTGTTGTTGTACTGGCTGATTGCGCCGCAAATCACCACGCGCGCCTTCATGTTCAGTCGGCTCAGCACTGCATCGAGGATGTCGCCGCCGACGTTATCGAAATACACATCGACCCCTTTAGGGCATTCGCGTTTAAGACCGGCGATGACGTCTTCATTCTTGTAGTCGATGGCGCCATCAAACCCCAATTCGTCGATCAGGAATTGGCATTTGTCTGCACCGCCGGCAATCCCGACCACGCGACAACCTTTGATTTTGGCGATCTGCCCGGCAATGCTGCCCACCGCACCGGCAGCACCCGACAGCACCACGGTGTCACCGGCTTTCGGCGCGCCGACATCGAGCAGCGCGAAGTAGGCGGTCATCCCGGTCATGCCAAGGGCAGACAAGTAGCGCGGCAATGGCGCCAGTGACGGATCAACCTTGTAGAAACCGCGTGGTTCGCCGAGGAAGTAATCCTGCACGCCGAGGGCACCGTTGACGTAATCCCCGACTGCAAACCCCGGGTTATTCGAGGCCACGACTTTGCCGACGCCCAAAGCGCGCATCACTTCACCCAGACCCACTGGCGGGATGTAGGACTTGCCTTCGTTCATCCAGCCGCGCATGGCCGGGTCCAGGGACAGGTATTCGTTTTTGACCAGAATCTGCCCCGACGCCGGCTCGCCGACCGGTACTTCTTGATAGGTAAAGGTCTCGCGGGTTGCCGCACCCACCGGACGTTTGGCGAGCAGGAACTGGCGATTGGTCTGGGAAGTCATGACAGGCACTCAAGATGAATGAAGTCTTGTTGATAGCCCTTCATGGTCAAGGCCGCAAGTTTGGCTGATGCGGCGAATGCACCGCGATCCAGTACAGTGATAATTGGGGTCGGTGTTCTATCACTGCCACTCATGGCCGCCCAACCGGCCTTCTGATAGTGCTGCCGCGCTGAAGCCCTCCAAGCCTAGACTGAAAACAAGCAATCCCTGCGTATTCTTCTCTCCGAGGACATAACAATGAGCATGACGTTTTCCGGCCAGGTCGCCGTGGTGACTGGCGCTGCCAACGGTATTGGCCGTGCGACCGCCCAGGCGTTCGCCGCCGAAGGGCTGAAGGTTGTGGTTGCCGATCTCGATACCGCCGGCGGCGAAGGCACCGTGGCGCTGATTCGTACGGCGGGTGGCGAAGCAACCTTCGTGCGTTGCAACGTCACGCTGGAAAGCGATGTAAAAAACCTGATGGACGAAGTGGTGAATACCTATGGCCGTCTGGACTATGCCTTCAACAATGCCGGCATCGAGATCGAGAAAGGCAAACTCGCCGAAGGCACGCTGGATGAGTTCGACGCGATCATGGGCGTCAACGTCAAAGGCGTCTGGCTGTGCATGAAATATCAACTGCCCTTGTTGTTGGCCCAGGGCGGCGGTGCGATCGTCAACACCGCTTCGGTGGCGGGCCTGGGGGCTGCACCGAAGATGAGTATTTACGCGGCGTCCAAACATGCGGTGATCGGGCTGACCAAGTCGGCAGCCATCGAATATGCCAAGAAAAAGATTCGCGTGAATGCCGTATGTCCGGCGGTGATCGACACCGACATGTTCCGCCGTGCCTATGAAGCGGACCCCAAGAAGGGCGAGTTTGCCAACGCCATGCACCCGGTGGGGCGCATCGGCAAGGTCGAGGAAATTGCCAGTGCTGTGCTGTACCTGTGCAGCGACGGCGCCGCGTTCACCACTGGCCATTCTCTGGCAGTGGACGGTGGCGTTACGGCGTTTTGAAATCAGGCGCTGCAACGTAGGAAAAAACCCGTACTTGTGCGGGTTTTTTTACAGTTCCGTGACGGGACTGGGCAATGTGTTTCAAAGGGTTAGAACCAGGGGATTTAGCGGCGTTGTCGCACATCTCATCCAGCGCTCCTGTGATTAACTGTTTCCCGCAAAACAGACAGGAGTTTGCTTGCTCATGGAATTGAGAATCGATCGACAGGCATTGGTGCCGGTCGTGCAGCAAGTCGTCGACGCGTTGACCCGCTGGCTCCGTCAGAACGGGGTACTGCCGGGGACGCGATTGCCTTCTGCGCGGCAAATTGCACGGGTCAATTTGCTCAGTCAATCCTGCGTCGTCGAAGCCTGCGAACGTCTGGTGGCACAGGGCGTGCTGGCGCCGCGTCAGGGCGCAGGTTTCGTTGTCGCTTTGCCTGTGCTGGCCGCTGAGGGGCGACAGGATTGCCCTTGGTTCGAAGGGGCTGATATGTCGCTGGACGGCGCCTCGGGAGAACTCAGGCTGGGCTGTGGCGGCCTGCCCGAAAGCTGGCGTGAAACTGACGATTTGACCTACGCGATCCGTCAGGTAAGCCGCACCGACATGGCTGGGTTGTTCAACTACAGTACACCACGGGGTTTACCTGCCTTGCGGGAGCAAATCCTCAAACGTCTCCTGCAGCTGGACATCGATGTGGATGAGCGACAGATTGTGACCACGACCGGTGCTACTCACGGGCTCGATCTGATCATGCGCACGTTGCTCAAACCCGGGGATTGCGTGGTGGTGGAAAGTCCAGGCTATTCACGGCTGTTCGATCTGCTCAGGCTCAATGGCGTGACGATGATCGAAGCACCGCGCACTCCGCGCGGGCCTGACGCGCAGGTGCTTGAAGCGCTATTGGTGAAGTACCGGCCCCGTGCGCTGTTCATCAATAGCTTCTACCACAACCCGACGGGCAGCAGCCTGACTCCCGTGGTGGCTCAGCAGGTGCTGCAACTGACCAAAGCCCATGGTGTGCTGGTAATTGAAGATGACGTCTATGCCGATTTGCACAGCGGCCCCGGCACTCGCCTCGCGGCAATGGGGATCGACGACAATGTGATTTATGTCGGCAGTTATTCCAAGACCCTCAGCAGCTCATTGCGCGTCGGCTTTGTCGTGGCCAGTGACGCAATAGTTTCGCGACTGGCCGAGGTCAAGATGATCAGCAGCATGGGCGCCTCAAGGTTCTGCGAAACGGTGCTGGCTTGCTTGTTGGCCAGCGGCGCGTATCGCAAACTGGTTCAGCGCCAGCGCCAGCGCTTGAACACCGACAGAGAAGCCGCCCTGCAAGTGCTCGAAGACGCCGACTGGGAGGTTTTCGGCAAGCCGGCGGGGGGGCTGTTCATCTGGGCGCGATCACGCAGGTCCGACTTTGCTCAGGTGCGCAAGCATGCCCGACGCTTCGGGGTGTTGCTGTCTTCTGCTACAGCATTCAGTCCCGGCGGCGAAGCCACGGACTGGCAGCGCATCAATGTGGCGTATGCCTGTGATCCTCGGGCCCGGGCATTTTTTCAGGCCACCGCTCTGAATCGACCTCAAGCGTTCTGAAAGCGACGCGGGTGTAGCTTTTTGCCATTATTGTGGCGCCAGAGACTTGTGCTGGCACAGGCCCGTTGCGAATCTGCATCAACAGACTATGTCAGGAGACTAAGTGCAATGATTTCGGCCGTGCAAGGACGTTTTGCCAACCTCGGTATGGCAAACAAAATGGGGGGCGGGTTCGTACTGGTGCTGTTGTTGACAGCGCTGGTCGCCGCCATCGGCGTATGGTCCCTGCAAACCATCAGTCAGCGCTTCGATGGGCTCAAGCAGATGTCATCGCTCAACAGCGGTTTGCTCAAGGTGCGACTGTTGGAGCAGGAGTACGCCTTGCACGGCAACCCGAAAACCGCCGCTGCCCTGCACGAGGGTGTTGATGGCTTGATTGTCTTGGCGACCCGGCTCAAGGCTGCGTCTGCGGCAAACGTGCCGGTAATGAACGACGTCGAGCAGTCGCTGGGTGCCTATCGCAAGGCGTTCGATGAGTTCGTCTCGTTGAGTCAGGCCAAGGACCTGGCACTGGAAATGGCCAGTTGGTCAGTGTCCAGCGTGGCCAATAACCTGGATGTGCTGCAAGCCGGCCTGGCCGATGACGGCACCTATACCTTGAAGCAAACCGAGGGCAAGGACGGTGGGCAATTCATCGAGCAGGCCAGTCAGGTCAGCCAGGTCACGCGGTTGATGTTGCAAGCCATGAACGAAGCTCGCGTGCGTCTGGACCAGAGTCGCAAGGGCGACGACAGCGCCGGCCAAGGCAGGATCGAACAGGCGGATCAGGCGCTGACTCAGGCCGAGCAGCTGAAAACCACGGTCAAGGACGAGGGCTATCAGACGGTCCTCAATGAAGTCACTGGTCACATCGGCAGTTTCAGCGAAAAACTCACGGAGTACACCGGTCTGTTGGCCCAGGAGAAAACTGTCTACGAACAACTGCACCAGCGCGCCGCGCAAGTGGTGGAGCGGGTGGATCAGGCCTCTGTCGCAGAAGACCGGTCGATGCAGACCGAGCTGAAAAAGAACTCGTTGTTGATCCTCGGCTCCTCGGCACTGGCGTTGCTGGTCGGACTGGTGGCGGCGTGGGTGATGACTCGTTTGATCGTGACCCCGCTGCGCAGTGTGATCCGTGTCGCGCAGCAGATCGCCGCGGGTGATTTGAGTGCGACGGTTGAAGTGACTCGCCGTGACGAGATCGGCCAATTGATGCAGGCGATGCAACAAATGGGCGCCGGGCTCAGCCGTATTGTCAGCGGGTTGCAGGCCGGTATCGAACAATTGGCGAATTCGGCGCATTCATTGTCGACGGTGACCGAGCAGACCCACCAGGAAGTCAGCAGCCAGAAAGAAGAAACCGAGCAGGTCGCCACGGCCATGAACCAGATGACCGCGACAGTGCACGACGTGGCGCGTAATGCTGAAGAGGCCGCCCAGGCTGCACAATCGGCGGATGACAAGGTTGAAAGTGGTCAGCAAGTGGTGCGCCAGAGCATGGCACGCATCGAGCAGCTGGCGGATTCGGCGACGTCGGCCAGTTCCAGCATCGAAAGCTTGAGTGCAGAGATCCAGAACATCGGTACGGTGCTCAGCGTGATCAAAAGTGTCGCCGAGCAGACCAACCTGTTGGCGCTCAACGCGGCGATCGAGGCCGCAYGGGCGGGCGAGCAGGGCAGGGGTTTTGCCGTGGTAGCCGATGAAGTCCGGGCACTGGCCAGGCGTACCCGGCAATCGACCGAGGAGATTGAACGCCTGGTCAGCGCCTTGCGCTCGGCCGCTCAGTCGTCGGTAAAGCAGATTCAGAACAGTGGCGAACTGGTGAAGTTGGCGGTCAGTGATGCGTTGCAAACCGAGAGTGCGCTGGGGAGTATTGCGGCCGCGGTATCGTTGATTCAGCAGATGAACCAGCAGATTGCCGCGGCAGCCGAGGAACAGAGTTCCGTAGCTGAGGAAATCAATCGCAGCGTCACGAGTATTCGTGCGAGTGCGGATCAGTCATCGCTGGCGATGCAGGGTAACGCCGCATCCAGCATTGAGCTGGCTCAGCTGGGAGTCGAGTTGAAGGGAATGGTGGGGCGCTTCCGGCTCCTGTAGGAGTTGGCTTGCCAGCGAAAGCGGCCTGCGGATACCTCCAACCTCTTGTGGGAGCGAGCCGGCTCCGGGCGGCGTTCCGACGAAGACGGCCCGACAGCCGACCTGTCTTTCCCGAATGTACTCCCCATCAAACCAACCGCAAAAAAGCCACCTTTGCAGGTTAATGCCGATCAGTTAAGCAATTTCTGCTGTAACGCAATTGTTGTAGCAGCTGGCGAAGCCTGCGTTCGGCTGCGCAGCAGTCGTAAAACCTGAGTTTTCGGTCTTCCTGAAACACCGCATCGTCTGATTTCACGAC